>JARHYV010000273.1 GCA_029258495.1 Faecousia sp.
TAATTTTACAAACGGGGGGAGTGGCGTTGGGAGAGATCTTGACCAGATCCAGACCCTGCTCTTCAGCAAGCTGGTTGGCCTGTGCAGCGGACATGATACCCAACTGGGCACCGTCTTCACCGATGACACGGAGTTCCTTGTCACGGATCTCTTCGTTGAGCTGATGGTCTAACTTGGCTATGGTAAGCACCTCCAATGAATCAATAAAAAAGCGGATGCCAAAGCATCCGCACAGTTCCGTGATACGCTGCCGCTGAATCAGGGGCAGGAAAGGGAATGTTGACCTCTTTGCGTAATATGCTGGAGGTGAGGCGGATGTATGGCCTTCTTCGTTTACCTGCGTATTTTAGCACAGGTTTTCAATAAAGTCAAGGGGAAAATAAAAATTTAGAAATCTTCCCGATGGAATAATCTATTCGGGAATGGGTAGAATCATACCGGAAGATTTATCAGCCTGCCAACACATCGGCCTTTACAACGCCTTCGGTTTTGGAAAGGTCTGCCAGCAGTTCCTCCAGAGATACCTTGATCTGAGCAGTTTCTGCCGTGATGGTCACCAGAGCGCAGCCGTTTGTGGGGATTGTTTGGTTGATGGTGAGGATATTTGCGTGCCACTTGGCAAAGCATGCAAGGATGGCAGACAGCACACCGGGCTCATCATGAAGGCTCAGGTGGAAGGTGATGATCCGGCCGATCATCATATTGTGGAAGGGCAGGATGGAGTCACGGTATTTATAAAATGCACTGCGGCTGATATCGGTACGGCGTGTAGCCTCGTTGACAGTGGATACTTCGCCGGAGTCCAACAGCCGCTTTGCTTCGGCAACCTTCAAAAATACATCCGGCAGAGCACAGGCCTCGACGATATAATATTTCGGTGCGCTAGACATGATCAATAACCTCCTGATGTACGAAATTTGTAAAAGCACGATTTCCTTCATATATGTTAGCATAATTTTTTGAAAATGCAAGTAAAAAGGGGAGAGGAATGGGAATTGGACAACAAGTTTGTTGAGAAAATCGGAACATTTACCGTAGCTTTTATTGGGTTCTGGGTGATATGCAGATACTTATTTCCTATTATACTGCCATTTTTGCTTGGTTTTCTGATTGCGTTGATATCCGCTCCTGCTATTCAATTTCTGCAAGAACGGATGCATTTTCCAAGAGCGTTTGCGTCCTTTGCGGCAGTAACGGCGGAATTGGTGCTTTTGTTTTGGTTGATATGCTGTCTTTTTACATTGGGATACCGTGAGCTTACGACTCTTGTAAAAGAGCTGCCGGATTTTATGGAACAGCTGTCTGCGCAGCTGAGCATTTTTTATCAGTGGCTGTTGGAACAGATCCGTCGTCTTCCGCCGGATCTTGCTGCAGCGGTGGAACGAACGGTGACGGAACTGTTTGCAGGAGGCAGTGTTTTGTTGGAAAAGGGCACATCCGCGCTGGTTTCTGCTATCGGAGTTTTGTTGGGCGGCATCCCGGGCGGTGCGCTGCTATTGGGAACGGCGGTGATATCCGGATACATGATGGCATCGCAGCTGCCGACGCTGAAGAAACGCTTATCGTCGTGCAGGGTTTGGACGACCCATATTCTGCCGCTTGCAGGTCGGCTGAAGGATACCGTGGGATGTTGGCTGAAGGCGCAGGTGAAGCTCTTGGGGATCACATTTGTGATCGTTTTTATTGGGCTGCTTTTGCTGCGCATCCGGCACAGCCTTCTCTGGGCAGCGGGGATTGCGTTGGTGGATGCGGTTCCGATGCTTGGAACCGGCACGATCCTCATTCCGTGGGCTGTACTCTGCTTGGTACAGGGGCAGGTGGCACAAGCCCTTGGCTTGGCGGGGATCTATGTCACGGCAATGCTGATCCGCTCTGCCATGGAGCCAAAGCTGATCGGAAAGCAGCTTGGACTGAACCCACTCGTGACTCTGGCGGCGCTCTATACGGGGTATCGGCTTTGGGGTGTCATGGGGATGATCCTGTCACCGATCCTTGCGGTGACGGTAAATCAGCTGATCGGTATTCGCAATGGGGACTTGAAGAGCTGACAGAATTTGATATAATAGCGCAAAAGGATGTGAACAGATATGCAATTACAGCATCAGGCACGGCAGGCAGGAAAATTGTCGGATATTTTGAAACAAGAGATGCAGGTTTCCACGGGGCTGATGAATCGGCTGAAGTGGGACGATCGGATTTTGGTGAATGGGATCCCTCAGAGAACCAACTTTTATGTCAATCCCGGGGATGTGGTTTGCATGATACTGGACGAGCAGGAGCCTGAGTATCCGGCGGAGCATGTGCCGGTGGAGATCTTGTATGAAGATGAGCATATACTGGCGGTGGATAAGCAGCCGGGGATCCTGATCCACCCGTCAAGAAATCGGGACTCGGGTACTCTGGCCAATGCAGTGGCAGGCTATTACCAACGCACCGGACAAAAATGTGCATTCCATCCGGTGACCCGATTGGATCGGGATACCTATGGGATCGTGCTGATCGCCAAAAATTCTCATGTCCATGCACTGCTGAACGAATACCATGCTCAGGGAAAACTGGAAAAGACTTATGAAGCGTGGGTCTACTCCGTTGCGCAGGCGCCTCAGGGGATCGTGGATGCGCCCATTCAGCGCAGACCTCTGCCCAGTCTGCTGCGCTATATTGATCCCTCCGGGAAACCATCAAAAACCGCTTACAGATGCATGAAGAGCTATGAAAACAGCAGTTTGTTGGAATTGAAACCCATGACAGGGCGAACCCATCAGCTGCGGCTGCACTGCGCCTACATCGGCTGCCCGATATTGGGGGATCCACAGTATGGGACGGAGGAGTCGCAGGCGTATTCAGCACGGATGGGGCTTACATATCAGCGTCTATGCGCCAAGCGGCTGGAATTTATCCATCCGATGACAGGAGCGCAGATGTGTCTTGAGTCTCGGATGGACGCATATTGCGAAAAATGCCCTGATGTTTGAAACATCAGGGCATTCGTTATGAAAATGTATCGAGAAATTAAGCAGTGGGCTGGTTGGCAGCCTGAATGATCTGCAGGAACTTCTCGGGAACCAGAGAAGCACCGCCGATCAGACCGCCGTCGATGTCGGGCTGAGCCAGCAGCTCGAAAGCGTTCTTTTCGTTCATGGAGCCGCCATACAGGATGGAGATCGCACGAGCGTTCTTGGAGCTGTACAGCTTGCGCACAACGGTACGGATGTGCTCGCAGACTTCCTCAGCCTGCTCGGGGGTAGCGGTCTTGCCGGTGCCGATTGCCCAGATGGGCTCGTAAGCGATGACGACCTTGCGGATCTTGTCCTCGGAAACACCCTGCAGGCCGGCCTTGATCTGCATAGCGATCCACTCGGAGGTGATGCCGGACTCACGCTGCTCCAGGCTCTCGCCGCAGCACATGATGGGGATCAGACCTGCCTCAAGAGCAGCCAGAACCTTTGCATTGACATCGGCATCGGTTTCACCCATAGCACGGCGCTCGGAGTGGCCGATGATGACATACTTACAGCCGGCATCGACCAGCATGTTGGTAGCGATCTCACCGGTATATGCGCCGCTGGCGTTTGCGTTGCAGTTTTCTGCACCGATGCCTACGCGGGTCTCGCGCATGGCACGCACAGCAGCGGGAATGCAGACAGCGGGAACACACAGAGCGACATCGCACCAACGACCCTTGGGCATCATGCCTTTGAATGCGGTCATGAATTCCTTGGTTTCGCTGGGAGTCTTGTTCATCTTCCAGTTACCTGCAATAATTGTCTTACGATACTTTCTGTTCATGGTGGATTCTCCTTGTTGTATATGTTCATTACATGACAATACTATGCCGGGAAAAGTCCCGGCATAGTATTACTGTTGAAATGCTAGGATAGCTTACTTGTCCTGCAGGCAGGCGATGCCGGGCAGCTCCAGACCCTCCAGGAATTCCAGAGAAGCGCCGCCGCCGGTGGAGATGTGGGTGATCTTGTCAGCGAAGCCCAGCTGCTCGCAGGCAGCAGCGCTGTCACCGCCGCCAACGATGGTCACAGCGTCGGAATCAGCCAGACCCTGAGCAACAGCGATGGTGCCCTTTGCCAGAGTGGGGTTCTCGAACACGCCCATGGGGCCGTTCCAAACCACGGTCTTAGCAGCCTTGGCAGCTGCGGCGAACTCGGCCTGAGCCTTTTCGCCGATGTCCAGACCCATCTTACCCTCGGGGATGGCATCGGACATGACAGTCTGAACAGGGATCTCCGCGTCGATGGGAGAGGGGAAGGAATCGGCAACGACGGTGTCGATGGGCAGCAGCAGCTTAACGCCCTTAGCCTCAGCCTTAGCCATCATTTCCTTGCAGTAGTCCAGTTTCTCATTGTCAACCAGAGATGCACCGACGGAGTGACCCTGAGCGGCCAGGAAGGTAAATGCCATGCCGCCGCCGATGATCAGGGTATCGACCTTTTCCAGCAGGTTGTTGATGACATTCAGCTTATCGGAAACCTTGGCGCCGCCCAGAATGGCGACGAAGGGACGCTCGGGATTTGCCAGAGCCTTGCCCATGATGCCGACTTCCTTTTCGACCAGGAAACCGCAGACAGCGGGCAGGTAATCTGCAACACCGGCAGTGGAAGAGTGAGCGCGATGAGCGGTGCCGAATGCGTCATTGACAAAAATATCAGCCAGGCTGGCCAGTTCCTTGGACAGCTCGGGATCGTTCTTGGTTTCGCCCTTGATGTAACGGGTGTTCTCTAGCAGCATGACATCGCCTTCCTTCAGGGCGGCAGCCTTAGCCTTGGAGTCCTCGCCTGCCACATCAGCAGCCATGATGACTTCCTTGCCCAGCAGCTCGCTCAGGCGGTCGGCAACGATCTTCAGGCTCAGCTCGGGCTTCCATTCGCCCTTGGGCTTGCCCATGTGAGAGCACAGGATGACCTTAGCGTTGTGCTCGATCAGGTATTTGATGGTGGGCAGAGCAGCGACGATACGCTTGTCACTGGTGATCTGGCCGTTCTTGGTGGGCACATTGAAATCGCAGCGGCACAGTACGCGCTTGCCGGCAACATCGATGTCCTGAATAGACTTCTTATTGTAGTTCATGATGATTCCTCCAAATTATTGGGGATTATCCCCGCATTTTTCCAAAATCCTGCAAACCAGGGAAATCCAGCTGCCGAAGTGCTTC
>JARHYV010000030.1 GCA_029258495.1 Faecousia sp.
TGGAGAATGCATTCACGAACCATTTCGAACAAGAAAGGCACTTTAGACAACAACCCTGAGACTTTTGGAATGTGAACAGACATTTCGTGTATGTGAACAGATACTTTGATTTTTACCATATGCACAATCGACTACATCTTCCATACATGACCATGTAAGCTAATTTTACCTTTTTCCGAATTTTTTTCTCGAGAAAAATTGGCATGTCCCTCTCATTGAAGTATTCCAAATGTCTGGTATGATAATAGCATGTTAACATATGTAAGTTCTTAGCTGAGAATAACAAAAGGAAGTGGTAAAATGCAAATGATTTCTATGTTTGGGAGGGCTCGCCTCAGATTGAGGATTCAGCAGATCCTGGGGAAGCCACAATGTTTATTTGACGGGCCGAGATTTTGGCTGACGAAGCGGCGCCTTCAGCTTCGTTTAGCAATTATCAGGCATGCGCCACAGGGGAAATCTGTATGGCAAGTTTTGCAGGAGCAATGCAGAAATATGGAGGAGGATACATATGCTGAGAGTAAATACTTCGGACAAGGTACGGAAGGAGTACCTTGTCAACTTCGCATCATCGGTGGGAGAAAATCCGGAGCAATACAAAATAGAGTTTTGGGATCTATTCACTGGGAAGACTGTGGTGATTGAGGCATCCTATCCGGAGATCAGCAAACTGGACGCAGAGGGTGCGATCTTCCTGATGGATGAACTGCGGTATCATTTACATCAAGTGCTTGCAAAAGAAAAGCCAGATGCGCAACATCTGCAGGACGGTTTTGTATGGAAACAGCGGTGCAGGCAGCTTGAGGTTCTGATCGCCTTGGTCAGAGGTCGTCTGGAGGATCTGCTGTGGGAAGTTTTTCAACAGAATTGGCCAGGTGAAGGAGGGGATATGATGGAGCTATACCCATGTATATGCTTGCCCACTGCGGATGATCAAATTCTATACTGGTATACCTATGACTGTTTTGCTCATCACATGGATGAGGAGATGATTCCTCAGGTTCGTTTGAGACTGGAGTATCAAATGATCGACTGGCTGGATGAGCTTGATGAAATGATCGAGGAGAACCCGGATGTGGAATTCACCGCATATTACCAGCTGCAAAAGTTCCGCTGTGATGAAAAACAAAGACAGATTGAACAGCTTGATCGTATGGTAACTGCGAGGTCGGCCGGCGGCAGAAACCAGAAGCAGGAGGCCTCATGCCATCCTTTGCCCATAGGGGTTGTCTGGGATCAGGTGCCTCAGTGGCTCGGTATGCCGGAGCTGATCGAGGAAATCGAGAAAGTAAAGCTGTGCATGAAGCAGGCGGAAACATTTCCTGATAATCAGGTTGCGAAGCTTGAGACGAAGCACAACGAGCTGCTGGATGAGCTGAACCGTCGAATGGTGGCGATTGTGTGCAGTTGCATTGGCTGCGACGAGCCGGAGCAGGCAGTATTGGAGCATGCGCAGCAACTGGGAGACATTCCTTATCCGGTCTGCTTTCTGGAGGGCGGTGCGTTGAAGCAGCCGGAGGATGTGATCCACTGCTGGTACCTCAATGAGCGTTTTCCATTTAAAATGCATCTGGAGCAGCTGAAGTGTGTTGAATCGGTGTTGAAACAGCAGCTGGCGGCACTGGAAGATGCGTATGATGTGTATAACAATGATGGAGAGCGGAGTTTGTGGGAGCTGTCTTGTGAGTTGAAGGAAAGACAGCTGGATCAAAT
>JARHYV010000326.1 GCA_029258495.1 Faecousia sp.
CAGAACATATAGATTTTCAATCAGATTACCATGAACAGAAACGATCCCGATCGGTTTCCGATCGATCAGCATATAAAGCTGCACACCTTTTGCGATCTCTGATGCAAGATAGCGTTTTTGGCGTTCGGGTGTGTGTATCGAAACAAACTCCGGTGAACATATGCTGCTGTGAGATGCCATCCAGCTTTCAGAATGGATGATTGCTGCCTGACTCAAATCTGATGGTGTTACTGTTTTAATCATATTTGCACGCTTTCAAATTATGATACATTTGTGCTTATAGCTCTCTGGCCCTGTATAAAAAGCTCACGATCTGTCCGCGATCACAGAGCTGCTCAGGAGCAAACAAGTCTTCCTCTACCCCTGATGTAACACGATTCTCAGAGGCCCAAACAACCGCATCGCTGTAATATCTGTCTGGTTCAATGTCTGTAAAGGGATTGTATCCTCCGTGAGCAGGTCTTCCCTTCCAGCGATGCAGAAATGATACAACCTGCGCCCGTGTGCACACATCATCCGGCACAAAGAGGGTCTCGGTTTCTCCTGCTGTAATTCCGGAATGATAAGCCCACGCAACTGCCTCTGCATAATACCGATCCGACTCTACATCGGTAAACGGCACCGTCTTATCCGATACCTCCGGCCGTCCTGCTGCACGCCAAAGGAATGTCACGACCTCCGCACGAGTGCAGGATTTGTTCGGTGCAAAATGTGATGCATCCACACCGGCTGTGACCCCGGCATTGGCTGCCCACAAAACGCTTTTATAATAATAGTTCTCCGATGCAACATCAACAAACGGGTTTATCAATTTAGGAATGCTTTCGTTGTATGTATCCCCGCAATCCTCACAGGTATAGGTAATGCGTCCCATTGCAGTTTCCGTGGGTTCCTTGGTGACCACGCCACTGTCATAGCAATGACCTGTTGCAGCAATGGCATATTCCTCAGCCAGACCGCACCGACTGCATGTCCGCTCTGCAATGCCTTGACACATACATCCAGACTCCTGTATCACGCACCAGTCAGAAAAATCGTGTCCCAAGGGCGGAATGTTCTCCGTCTTACCCATCAGTCCGCAATACTTGCAATGCTCCTCATACATCCCCGGTTCCACGCAGCCGGGCGGTGTCACACTGGATACAAATTCATGGGCACATTCTGCTGAAACACCCATGCGCAATCCCAGTATAAACACCACCAAACACAAAACTACCCGAATACTTTCCTCTCTCTTTTTCAACAAAATCGCTTCCCTTATATTTTTTACAGCTGCATCATTCGGTCGATGACTGCCTCTGCTGCTGCCATTCCATCTACTGCTGCGGACATAATGCCGCCTGCATATCCTGCGCCCTCTCCTGCCGGATACAGCCCCTTCACCTCCGACATTCCATCCTTCCCGCGGAGGATGCGAACCGGCGAGGAGCTTCTGGTTTCCGGCCCTGTCAGCACCGCATCAGGGGCTGCAAATCCTTTCAAACGACCATCCAGATTCCGTATTCCCTGTTCCAAGGCTTTTGTGATCTGCTCAGGAAGAACATCATGCAGGTCACACCAATGAACCCCGGGCTGATAGGTGGGCGTTACGCCCTTTGCTCCAGAACTTGCTCTGTTTGCCAAGAAGTCCTCAACCGTCTGAGCCGGAGCACAGTATCCACCGGAAACGGCAAACGCCTTCTGTTCGATCTCACGCTGCCAACGGACACCACCCAATGGCCCGGAATACGGGAAACTCTCAGGATTCACCGTCACAAGCACTGCTGCATTTGCATTTTCCCCGTCACGGTCTGCGTAGCTCATACCATTAGTCACGACCCCGTTCTCTTCCGACGCCGCCGCTACCACATATCCTCCGGGACACATGCAGAAGGTATACACTGTCGCATCATCCAGATGGGTGACCAGCTTATAATCCGCCGGAGGGAGTGCAGGGTTCTCACATCCATATTGTGCAAGGTCGATATCCGCCTGCTTGTGCTCGATCCGAACACCCATAGAAAAAGGTTTTGGCTCCATGGGGATCCCCAGCTCCTCCAGCATCTGAAAGGTATCTCTTGCGCTGTGTCCGATGGCGAATATCACATGGTCTGCATCGATCTGCGTGCCGTCCGCAAGCTCCACCCCAGTCACCGCACCATCGCGTACAGACAATCCGGTAACCTGAGCGGAAAAACGCACCTCACCGCCAAGGGAGATGATCTTGTTGCGGATGCACTGAACCACATGTACCAGAACATCCGTTCCCACATGAGGCTTTGCGTCATAGAGAATGTTTTCCCGTGCGCCTGCCTCTACAAATTGTTCTAAGATCCAGCCGATCCGTGGGTTATTCACGCCGGTATTCAATTTACCATCAGAGAATGTCCCTGCACCGCCCTCTCCGAACTGCACATTGCTGTTGGGATCCAGCTCACCGGTCTTCCAGAAACGTTCCACTTTTTCATGGCGGGTGAGCGCATCCTCTCCTCGCTCCAAAATCAGAGGACGGCACCCTGCCATAGCAAGCACCAGTCCGGCAAACATTCCTGCCGGGCCAAACCCAACGATAACAGGTCGTTTGGCGCTTTCGTTCGTCATCTGCCGAACCTTATAATGAAACCACGGTGCAATCGATGCTTTCTTGCAGCCGGATTTTTTCAGGATCTTCTCCTCGTTGCCATCCACCTTCACATCAATGGTATAGCTCACACGCACATCCGGTTTTTTTCTTGCATCGATGGATTTTTTGACAATTTTCACCTGACGCACAACGCTGTTGGACACTCGCAGGAGCTTTGCCGCCTCAAAGGTCAGCTGACTCACCGAATGTGCCGGCGCCATATTAATATCACGAATTCGTATCATATTGTATCCTTTCCGGCACTCAGTCCTGCCAATCTGCCAGAACTCCATGCCCATTGCAGGTTATATCCGCCGCAGTCACCGTCTACATCCAGAACCTCTCCGCAGGCATACAACCCCGGTACCAGCAGACTCTGCATGGTTTTGCAGTCGAACTCATCCGTTGCAATTCCTCCGGCCGTTACCTGCGCCGCATCCATGCCCAGAGGCTCCTTCAGCTCAATGCGAAAATCCTTTACTGCGGTACAGACTGCCCACAGCTGGCTCTCCATCAGATCGTGCAGCGGAAATCTCCCACGAACACCTGCTGCCTGCGTCAGGACACGACCCAGTCGGTTGTGCAGGATACCGGTAAGCAGATCCTCCGTTGTCAGCTGTCGGTTCTTCCGGACGAGCAGCTCGTCATAGAGTGCCTGCTCACTGATATCCGGCAGGAAATCCAGACGGCACTCCCAATATCCTGCACAGGTGCAGGCATCTCTGGAAATTTCAAACATGACAGGGCCGGACAAGCCGTAATCCGTAAATTGGATCTCACCGACAGACGAAGAATGCAGCCTGTCATCACAGCGGATCTCCGCCTTGCAATTCGCTCTTACCCCCTTCAGCGCACTGACACCGTTCCAACCGGTTTTCAGCTGCACCAACGCAGGACGGAGCTTAGTGCATTTGTGTCCAAAGCTCCGCAGGAGCTTATAGCCCGACATGGTACCGCCGAGCTTTGTGCCTGCCAAGCCGCCGCAGGCGATGATCACCTTGTCTGCGGTCTGCACACGCTCACCGCTGATGAGAGTAAACACACCGTTTTCCCTGCGGATTTTGGAAACCTCAAAATCTGTTACCAATTCTATATTGGGACGATCCAAAGCAAATCGCAGAATATCCACCACGGAATTTGCCTGATCCGAATAGGGATAGATCCTCCCCGATGCCTCTGTCACCGTGAACAGCCCAAGCTCATGAAACCATGCAAGGGTTTGTTCCGGGGAAAATTGACTGATTGCATACTGCCAAAAACCATTTTGGTCGCCATGGTATCCGCCATTCAGCGCCTTTTGATTTGATGAGTTACATCTTCCGTTTCCGGTTGCCTGAAGTTTTCTGCCTACCCGAGCCTGCCGCTCCAAGAGCAGCACATGGACATCCGGATTTTCTGCTGCCGCGATTGCAGCCGCCATTCCTGCCGCACCTGCACCTACAACTGCAAGAATCATACTATCACCCACTTTCTATGTATCATTATACGACAAAACCGTAACTATCACAAGAAAAACTTCTTTTCAATATGGAAAATCTGTGGTATAATGGATTAAAGTTTGTATCAGGAAGAATGCTATGGATCGAAGTAATATTGACAAGATCGCCAATACTCCGGAAGATCGGATGCTCTTGGCAAAGGTTTGGGATAAAATCAACACCGGAATGCAGAGGAATATCTTTTCCAATTCCTGTTTTTTGTCCCCCCGGGAATTGGAAATGACCCGGCTGCTCTTTGGCGAGCCGGAAGGTCTGCTCCGTTTCGGCGGATATCCGGAGGCAGAACGACAAATGCTCTGCTATCTGCCCGATTATCTGTCGGAGGATACGCTTTCAGATGATGATGCTCCCATCGTGTGTCTGCGAGCCACCTACTTTAACGGCGACTCCCTGTCCCATCGGGATTTTCTCGGTGCCTTGATGGGCGCCGGCATTGCCAGAGAAACCATTGGTGATATATGCGTAGGCTCCGGTTCCTGTGATTTTTTTGCTGTGAAGGAGATTGTCCCCTATCTGCTGTCTAATTTTAATTCTGCCGGCAGAACAAAACTTCGATTGCAAAAGATCCCCCTGAGCGACGCTCAGATTCCCGAACCGGAGGTCAAAGAGGTGTGTGATACGCTTGCATCTCTCCGTCTGGATGCCGTCCTTGGGGCAGGTTTCAAAATTGCACGAGCTCCGGCCTGTGCATACATCAATGCCGGAAAAGCATCCATCAACGGACTTCCCTGTACAAAGTCCGATAAAGCCATCCTTCAGGGTGACACGATCTCTGTTCGCGGCTTGGGTAAAATAAAACTCGTCCAAATCAATGGACAAACCAAAAAAGGAAGAATCAGCGTGATAATTCATCGCTATGTATGAGGTGATTTGTATGACTATGGAAGAAACCATTGCGAGAATCAATGAACTGGCTAAGAAAGCAAAGACCGAGGAAGGTCTGACCCCGGAGGAGATCACTGAGCGGGATCATCTGCGCCGTGTGTATATCGACGCCATGAAGGCGAGTCTGGTCAGTCAGCTTGAAAACACATATATTGTTGACGAAAAGGGCAACAAACACAAATTGAACAAAAAAGGATAACCCATACCCCATCGATGGGCTTGACTTTTTCGAGGGAAGATGGTATATTATCCCTCACATGGAGAGATGTCCGAGTGGTTTAAGGAGCTAGTCTTGAAAACTAGTGATTCCGCAAGGAACCGTGGGTTCGAATCCCACTCTCTCCGCCAATGAAACAAATTTCCTAGGTATTGAGCGATCTCAGTACCTAGGAAATGCGTTCACATTTTATAAAAGAAATATACTTGCTGTTTCCTGAGGTACATGCAGTTACGCATGGAGTGCTTTACTTCTCTCCAGCTGCCGCCGCAATGTATGCTATGGCACTACTGAGAGCTTTGCCCCGGTTCATACATACATCGCATACTATGTGCTCGCACTCTTCCGGAGAGTACCTTTCCGGTTATCCAGATCTGGATAATGGCAGAGTGGTCTTTGCAGCGTACGTACTGGGCTACTAAGTCCTTCCATGCGCTATGGTTCCGCTCTCACAGCAAAGAATATATCTTGACAAAGCCTTTGTGGTTTGTTAAGATGTTGTTGTGATAACGGCAACATTTGTCACAGACTTTCTCCCGCCTTGCTAGTGCAAATAGCAAGGCGGGACTTTTCTATCGTCCGATCGTTTACACCCTCAATCTCCCTGCCAGAAAAGCAGCTAAGGAGCATGGGCCGCATTTCGTCTGATTAAGGCTCCCCTCATCTACTGCATGAGATCTGGGTTGCGGTCATCAGCTTTCGTGCTAACTATAAGATATTTTACAGTGTATAGGATAAAATGTCAATATTTTTGAGTTATCGATCAAATTGATCCACTTCTCCGGAGAGCTGTCTTTCGACAGCTCTCTTTTTTAGAATTCGTAATGAGTCCACATACTGAGGATCTTAACTGTATGCTCCTCTTCCAGAACTTCGTACACCAGACGATGCTTGATGTTGATCCGTCTGGAGTATGCACCGGACAGCTCTCCAAGCAGTTTCTCGTAAGAAGGGGGATTCTGATACGGATCATTTGCTATCACATCGATCATTAATTTCGCCTTCTTATCCAGTTTCGCTGCTTTAAGCTTACTGATATCAGCAGCTGCTTTTTTTGTATAAACGATTGCCCACATTACCACGCCACCTCAGTATCAGAGAGGCATTCAGTGACCGGAGTACGCATTCCTTCTAGGATCTGGGCTTTTGTTTCGGCGCTGGAAGAGAGATAAATTGTTTCCATTAGACTGTTGTAATCTTCCTCGCTGATGACAACTGCATTACCCTCCTTAGTGCTGATGTTCAATGGCTCGTTATACTTGATGGTTTGAGCTAACAACCCAAAGATATCCTTCCGAAAACTGGTTGCATTAACATTACGCATTGTATCACTCCTTTCTTCATGTACATTATAGCGTACATGTTAAACAAAGTCAAGCATTATATTCTATGCAGAAGTAATTTTTTTGAGTATTGGATTTTCAGCCGTTGGCTTTTTTCAAGTCCTTCGGTTGGCGTCCACCGATAATTCGGCGGTACATCTGCTTGTCATCTCTAGACAGTTCAAACACGGTCATTGCCTGCTCAGGATCTCTGGTCAGCAGTCCCTCTAAAATTCTGTCTGTTTTACTCATGACTTTTTCCTCCTAATAATTATATTTTCACAATCACTACTCCAGTAGGGCGATCAGGCGCCGGAGCACTCGTCTGTCCTCGATGTGGTCACGACCGTATTCCGTGAAAAATATCGTCCTCCCTAATCTGGATCTCTGGAGCTATATTTCCGGAAGCTGCCCACAGGCTTGCCCACACCCTATAGGCGATGGACAAGCTCTATGGACAGCTCCTGCTCCGGCACGGCAGGGCTTGCAGCCCCGCAGGGACAGCCTCTGCTTGCAGGATATCTCTGCTGCACCCTGCTCTCCTGATCTACATATTTTATTTTTCTTTTCTGTTTTTCTATCATGGACATCCGGTTCTCCGCAAAAAGGGTAGACTGCCCCTATCAAGCCCACGAAAATAGACACAGATCATCCGCCAACGGATGGATTTTTATGCCACGGCCGTCATTTTCATACTCCGGTACCTGCACCGTAACACCACGATTTTTGTCAGATCTTCCAAATTGGAAAACACAATATTTCTCTTTCCTCTTTTTATAACCCTTAGTTATCTGGTTAATAATACTATGCTTGTCAGATTTCGGAGCACCCCCATCAGGTGCTGCCGCCATGACCATATCGGTCATGAAATAGCTGTTACACGCATAGTATTTTCTCTTTGTCTTACAGTTTCTCTTTACAATGGCCTGCAGGTGCACCAAGGACTTCAGCGCCGCACAGACTGTCGATACAGCCATGTCCAAGCAAACAGACTGCATCATTTTATTCCGACCTGCAATCCGGCGAATCGAGGGGAATGCACGCCCTACACGACCTGCACAGCGGTACAGATACAACAGATTAGCGAAGGCAGATGGACTCATATCATAGTCCAGGATCTCCTTGCGTACAAGCGTATAGCCCTCCGTACGGCGGTTCCAAGTATATGTATTTGCTGTAAAAACGAGGCGATGCAAGGTATCGCTCCATCGATAATTTCTGGACTTTCTGATGTAACCTGCGCTGATCAACTCTTTAATCGCCTGCTGCACGGTCGTTGTACTCAGGTGTGCAAGGCTTGCCAAGTCACCAATCTTTATGGTGATTGCGTTTGCCTTACGACCAGTCAGAAAGCGCATCACGACAGCTACTCTTTTGGTTGTGTACTGCATCGTCGTGTTGTTGATCAGGTCATTGGGCACTGCTGCTACATTGTGCAGGTACATCATTTTACTTCCTCCTTTCAAAATATGTCTTGTGTCCCTGTTGGACTTCAGCTCCCACATCGCCGTCAAAAGCACAGCCGGGACTTTATTCAGTGGTGTGCTTTTCGTCCGTCAGGCCGCCTCTGATGGCTTTAAATCAATCTTTTTTCCTCGCTATCTCCCCCCCAAGTTGGTTGGAGCCTCAGCCTAACAAAAATTTGGAGATTTTCGTTTGGAGCGTGGGACAAGTTCCCTA
>JARHYV010000163.1 GCA_029258495.1 Faecousia sp.
ATAGAGAACACAACGCTGATCACGATTGCAGGAACGGAGATCGCTACCGGGATCTGGTTATAGAACGAGATCGCCTGCGATAATCCGATTCCCAAAATGACACCCACGATGCCGCCAAGACTCGTAAGCACGGATGCCTCCGTCAGGAACTGGGTGCGGATCTTGCGTTTCTTTGCACCCAATGCCTTTTTCAGACCAATTTCACTGGTACGCTCCGTAACAGAAACCAGCATGATATTCATGACGCCGATACCGCCTACCAGCAAAGAGATGCTTGCAATCCAAATCAACTGCTGATTGGTGGAATTGCTCATTTCCTGCAGCTGCTGCGCCTGCTGGAGCAGATCCTGACTGCGATAAGCAATTCCCGAGCCTGTTCTGTCTGCACCGCTCTGGGTCTCTTCCTCCTGTGCAGATGCCGGCTTGATGATCTGCGTTTCGTTCAGAAAATCTGCCACTGCCTGCCCGGCCTTCGTCATATCACCGGTGCTGTATGCTTTTACCGCAACATTCTGAGGCTGATCGAACTGAAAGGCCATCGGCCAGACGGTGCTTGGGATGAACACCTTACCAGCCGAGCGATCGGCATACATGTGATAATCCTGGAAGGAGTTGATCGTCGGCTGAAAGCTGCTGTTCTGTTCAATGATGCCGACAACCGTAAAGGGCTCCCCCTTTACCTCCACGACCTTTCCGATGGGGTAATCCAGACCAAACAGCGCCGTTGCAGCCTTGCTGTCCAAAAGCGCGACCTTGCGATACTGCTTATAATCGTTCTCCGTCAGTCTGCGGCCATAGCCGACAACATAGCCATACACATCCATATAGGCCTGATCGATACCGCAGATCTCGCCGGTGAACACATTTGTACCGGCAGAAACAGCCTCGGATCCGCTGTAACTTGTGTACAGGGAAACCTCAGATACTTTATCAAGCTCCTTGAGCTGCTGTCTGGTCTGTTCATCGATCACGCGCACATTGTCTGGGATCGCATTATAGGTAAAATCATACTCCCATTCATCTTGAAACAGCCGAACCGACACCACATTGCTGCCAGAGCCAATCAGGTTTTCTTTGATCTGCTCATTGGTTCCCTTGATGGTAGACACAATGGTGATGATCGCCGCAATGCCGATAATGATACCGAGCATTGTCAGCAGCGAACGCATTTTATGTCCCCAGATCCCCTGGAAGGCAAGTCTAATATTTTCCATGTTCCGCCCTCCTTAACCTGCATACAGATCTTGCTCTGTACCTTCAAATGTGGATGCTCCCTCTTTGACATTCTTGCCATAGGGGAAAGCAAACATATCCTGTTCTGTCACACCGCCATAAACCGGTGTGTACATTCCATCACGGGATACGCCCACCTGGATCTGTCGTTTTTCCAGTTTTCCCTGATCATTTTTCACATATACATAGCTCTGATTGCCTTCTGTGAGAATGAACGCATTCTGAACGGTCATTTGACCGCCATCATTGATCTGCGTTTTATAGGACAGCCCCACATAGGAGCCTTCCTTCAGATCTGCGCTCTCATCAATGAATACCCGATAGGGATAATAAGTCTGGTTCAGACTGCCCGGGTAGGAAAACGGCTGTTCATCACTGGGATATTGACCGATCTTAACGATCTCGCCTTCAACTGCCTGACCATTTTCCCAGGATTTCACAAGAACCTTCTGACCGATCCGAATGTTGTTGAGCTCCATCTCTCCGATCGTCCCTTCAACATAGAATCCGCCCCCACCATTGACCTTCACCACCGGACTGTCCATTGCGATGGCACTTTCCGGTTCAAGCACAGAGGATACCGTCCCATCAAACTCGGCGCAGACCTCTCCGGCAGACGCCTCCTTCTTCATGATATTCAATTCAGCCTTACCGACCTTGATATCCACCTCAAGCTGAGCAATCTGCGCTGCCTTGTCCTTGCGCATGCTGGTCAGCTCTGCCTCTGTATAACCAGATCCCCAATCGATATCTGGCCCCTGTTCGACGCTGTCTTCTCCGGGCACAAAGAACATCATAGAATAGGTGTTCATGACCGGATCAGAAAATGCCGCCGGTGCCTGCGGTGCCTCTGTGGCATCGGTAGGCTGCACCGCATCTGTGGGTACCGTTGTACCATCCGGTTTGGTGGGCTCTGTCGGCATCGGGTCGATGGGAATCGAAGGATCTGTCGGTGAAACGCTCACCTTGGTGAATTTCACGCCATATTCATTTGCAAATGCCGTATCCGGCTTATCCTCGGGTGAAATCTGGAACACAACATACAGACTACTCGGCTCCCCTGCCTCAGCCATCAGGAATCGGATCATCCCATCATCGATAGGTGTATCCTTCCCCAGCCAGAAGTAATAAGGGGTCTTGTTTGTGCCATCTCCATCATAGTGGGTGTTGAGTTTCTTTACATCAATCGGAGACTTTGTATGATCCACCTTATCCGGATTTGGCTGTGTTTCCGGCGGCGGTGTAACTACCATCGGTTTCATAGACCACAGCTTATCCAGCTCTGCCTCTGCATTGCTCAGCATGATCTCCTTCTGCTGAATATCCAGATCCTTGCGCTCCAGAGCCAGATCAGACAGAGTCGTATCATAAGTGAGCAGCACATCGCCTTTTTTCACATGCTGCCCCTCCTGAACACGAAGTTCCGTGACCTTCTGAGTCTTCGAAATATAGATCGATTGCACCTTGTCTGTTGTGACGAGACCGGAGCTTTCTCCGCCATCCATATAAAAATCAGTAAATCCCACGATATCCCAGGAATAGACTGCCACCGGCTCTGATTTTCCCACAAACAGGATCACGCTGATCACGATCGCCAATACCAAAACCGCCGACACAGCGATCATCCAGATCTTCTTTTTAGTCATCCGAACCGACCTCCTTTGGCTCATTTGTATCGGTGATCAGACGACCATCCAAAATATGATAGGTCTTATCCGCACATTTTGCGATATCCCCTTCATGGGTGATCATAATGATGGTAATTCCCTGTCTGCTCAGCTGACGGAAGATCTCCATGATCTGCTCGCCGGATGCCGTATCCAGTGCACCTGTGGGTTCGTCTGCAAGCAGCAGCTTGGGTTCGCCTACGATAGCACGGGCGATCGCTACACGCTGGCACTGGCCGCCGGAAAGCTGATTTGGCATGAACTCCAGTCGTTCTCCCAGACCCACCATACGCAGCGCCTCCTCTGCCCGGGCGCGACGCTCCTTTAAACCGACTCCCCGATACAAAAGCGGAAGTGCCACATTTTCCACAGCCGTCATCTTGGGCAGCAGGTAGAAATTCTGAAATACAAAGCCGATATACTGATTGCGGATCTCCGCCAGTTCATCATCTGTCAATCCGCTGATGTCCCTGCCGTTAAGCTCATACCTGCCATTGGTCGGCACATCCAGACACCCCAACAGGTTCATCAGGGTCGTCTTACCGGAGCCGGAAGGCCCCATGATCGCAAGATATTCCCCTTCTTCCACAGACAAGTTGATATCGTGCAGAATATGCACCGACTGTTTGCCCTGAATGTATGCCTTGTTGACATTTTCTAGCTGAAGGATCATAACTCAATCCCCCTGCCCCACTGCATCACCGGATGCATCCACACCGGAATTCACACCATCAACAGGAATTTCCGCATCCGCCGGGATGGTTTCCGGCATCTGATCCATCTCCGGTTCGTCTGTCTGCGAATTTCCTGCGAAATCAGACTCACTCCGATGATCCGCCTTGGCTCCTTCTTTACAATCCGGATTGGACGGGTCAGCAATATAGTCTGTTTCCGTCACGCCCTTGATGACCGGATAAGCCCCCATCGCCGGATCATATTCTGCCAGAACGACCTCTACAAGCTGCAATTTCCCGTTTGAATCCGCAGCCCAGACCTCAGCCACATTGCATCCGTCTTTGTCGTTATAATGCAGGTTCATCAGGAAACTATCCGGGATCTCCAGCTGTCCTGCTCCGACCGCACCGGAACCGGATGCCTGAATGTACACATGCTGCCCCAAAAGGAGTCCGTCCGTAGAATCCAGTTTGATATAGAACGGATAGCTCGTTGAAGAAGTCATCGGGTTTTCGCTGCCAAAGCTGCTGCCCATATAGTGGACATTTTCACTATTTTGGCTGCCGTTCTGTGCTGAGTTGTAATCAACTCTGCTGACGGTACCTGTCCAGGTCTTCGTGGGATCCATTCTGGACACGATCGTTACCGGCACGCCTTCCATAATGCCCGCACCCAGACTCAGCTCATTCAGCATTCCCTTTACCTCATAAGCATCCGACTGCTGAATGGTCATATAGGGGCCGTCGCCGGTTTCGTTGATCTTGCGGACGGTGCCGGTGATTGGACTCTTGACATCCACATCATCCAGCATCTTTTGGGTGTAGTCCACCTCTTTTTGCTTGGCTTCCTTGTCATAATCCGCCTGTGTCAGTTCTGTCTGCAGCTGACGCAGCTGAATATTCAGCTGTGTTGCCTCACTGCCCGCCGCGTACTGCAGATCGGATTCTACGGATGCGATCTGTTTTTTCTTCTCGTCGATGGTTGCACCCAGACGATCCAGCTCCAGCTTCAGCTTATCCAAAGAAAGGCTCAACTCATCAGAGTCATAGCAGAACAGCTTTTCCCCCTCTTTCACCGCATCACCCTCGGCCACATACAGTTCTTTGATCTTTTTCTCGCCTTCACGCTTGATCTCAACTGCATTTTCGCTCACCACGACACCGTCAAATTTTTCCGCAGCAGTGCCTGCGCTCATTTGCAAAAGCGCGCCAACCTGCTGTACAGGAACTTCGCCCTTTGAGCCGCAGCCTGCCATCGTCAGACACACAGCCAACGCTGCCGCAAGCATTTTTTTCGTATGCTTCATAGGATTTTCCTCCCTGTTGATTCAAATTTCCAAGCTAATGATATGATTTCTTCCTTGTAAAGTCAATCTTTTGTCCCATTAAGAAATCTGAATTTTGTATCCGTTATTTCTCGATTTTTTCTGCTGTTTTCCGCCGGGACAGGTACCACATCGCCGCAAGGATCATAGCAAGATACACAGATGCACTGTTAAACCGCAGGATCGATGCCGTAAAGTAGCAATGCGCCACCGCACAGCAGCAGCTGAGTGCCATTGCCGCAAACTCGATGGTGAATTT
>JARHYV010000283.1 GCA_029258495.1 Faecousia sp.
ATGTGTTTGGTCATGGTCATATTAACCACACATTGAAAATTACAACTGATGTCGGTGCAGAGTATATCCTGCAGAAAATCAATAAATATGTATTCAAGGATCCCGCAAGCGTTATGAGCAATGTGGGTGCCATTACGGACTTTATCCGCAAAAAAGTTCAGGATGCACGGCTGTGCCTCCACTTTCTTACAACAAAAGACGGCCAGTTTCATTATGAGGATGAAAAGGGCGAGTTCTGGAGAATGTATGATTTTGTAGGTGGGTTCTGTCTGGATACTCCCGAAAGCGACGAGGACTTCTATCAGAGTGCGCTGGCCTTCGGCCGCTTTCAGCAGCTGCTGAGCGATTTCAATGCAGACACTCTGGTGGAAACCATTCCGGAATTTCACAACACCATTGACCGCTATCGCCTGTTCAAGGAGTCTGTGGCTCAGGATCGGGTCGGTCGTCTGGCCGGCGTGCGGGAGGAAGTGGATTTCGTCCTCGCCAGAGAAGAAAAGGGTTCGCTGCTGCAGAACCTGCGCACCTCTGGTGAGCTGCCGCTGCGGGTGACCCACAACGATACAAAACTCAATAATGTTCTGCTGGATCGCACAAACCGTAAATCCCTGTGTGTACTGGATCTGGATACCGTTATGCCCGGGCTGAGTGCCTATGATTTCGGCGACTCCATCCGTTTCGGTGCTGCGACTGCTGCTGAGGACGAAAAAGATGTGAGCAAGATGGAGATGGATCTGCATCTGTTTGAGGTCTACACCAGAGGTTTCTTAGAGGCTGCCACATCTCTGACAGACCGCGAGGTGGAGGTGCTGCCCATCGGAGCCTATATCATGACCCTTGAGGTCGGTCTGAGGTTCCTGAAGGATTATCTGGACGGAGATCTCTACTTCAAGACCTCTTATCCGGAGCACAATCTGGTTCGGGCAAGGACACAGCTGAAACTGGTTGCGGATATGGAAAAGAAGATGGATCAGATGAACCAAATCGTTGCGAAGGTCGCATCGGAGGTTCGCAAATAAGGTGCTATGGGGCAGCGGAAACGCTGCCCCTTTGTTTTTTGTTTTGACAGGAGAGTGTGTTTATGGGGAAATTATCTGCCAAGGATCAACAGTTTTATAAACGGGTCTTGATGGTTACCCTGCCGATCATCATCCAAAACGGCATCACGAATTTCGTTTCGCTGCTGGACAATGTGATGGTGGGGCAGGTAGGCACGGTTCAGATGAGCGGTGTTGCCATTGTGAACCAGCTGATCTTTGTGTTCAATCTGTGTGTCTTTGGCGCTACATCGGGTGCAGGGATCTTTACCTCCCAGTTTCACGGAAATCAGGATACAGAGGGCATACGCCACACCTTCCGGTTCAAGCTCCTTCTGGGGCTGCTGCTGTCGGGACTGGGGATCGTGTTTTATCTGGCGGCAGGCGAGTCGCTGATCGGTCATTTTTTAAGCTCCGGCAATGCACCGGAGGATATGGCTGCCACAATGTCTTATGGTATGCAGTACCTGCATGTGATGCTGTGGGGTCTGCTGCCGTTTGCGCTTGCCAATGCCTATGCAGGAACGCTGAGAGAAACCGGGCAGACCGTTGTGCACATGGCAGCGGGGATCACGGCGGTGCTTGTGAATTTCCTCCTGAACTATGTGCTGATCTTCGGGCACTTCGGCGCGCCCAGAATGGGTGTCGTGGGTGCGGCAGTGGCAACGGTCACATCCAGATATGTGGAATTGGCGGTGGTGAGCATCTGGACGCATCGCCATGCTCGGCAAAATCCGTTTATCACAGGGGCTTACCGCTCCTTCCGTATTCCGGGGGCTCTTGCAAAGCGCATCATCTGCAAGGGTATGCCGCTGCTGGTCAACGAGGCAATGTGGTCTGTGGGTATGGCGGTTTTGAACCAGTGCTATTCCACCAGAGGCCTGGAGGTTGTGGCTGCGGTCAATATTTCCAGTACCATCTATCAGCTTTCCAGCGTGGTTTATCTGTCTATGGGCAATGCCGTGGGCATTATCATGGGGCAGATGCTCGGGGCAAATACCTCGGTTGGGGAGGTCAGGGATGCCAATAACAGGATGATCCGGCTGAGCGTGCTCAGCTGTCTGGTGTTTGGCGGTCTGCTTGCGGCGATGTCCGGCATATTCCCCCGCATCTATAATACCTCGGACTCCGTGCGGCAGCTGTCCACGCAGCTGATCTGCATCAGTGCGCTGCTCATGCCCTTTCAGGCATATACCCATGCCGCTTACTTTACCCTCCGCTCGGGCGGTCAGACCTTTGTGACCTTCCTGTTTGACGGGGTGTTCGTCTGGACGGTGCTGGTTCCGCTGGCATTTGCGCTGAGCCGGTTTACGGCGATGCCTATCGTGCCGCTGTTCTTTGCATGTCAGGGTCTGGAGATCCTCAAGTCTGTGGTGGGATGGCTGATGCTCAAAAGGGGCAGCTGGATCCAGTGCATCGTCGCTTGATGGATATTATCTTGCATTTTTGGAAATCTGGTATTAGAATAGGGACAGTTTCTGTGAGAAAAGAGGAAAGAAAATGGGTAAAATAAAAGCCTTTTTTGTGAGAGTCCGCTCCGGCAGCCTGAAACGGTTCTTTCGAAATCTGGAGCTGGTGCATGAGCAGTCCGGCAGAAACCGCATCGTACTTTTTGTGGATATGGTTTACAGTATGCTTGTTCACGGCATCGGATATCTGGACTATCTGACCTTTGGCTTTGCATACATCGGCAGAGAGCAGCGCCGGACATACATGACATATAATGATAACATTGCCTTGGTTCGCCGGATGAACCAGAGAGAGGCATACCCTCTGCTCAATGACAAGCTCCTGTTTTTCAAGACCTATGGGGCTTATATGAAACGGGACTGGGTGGATCTGCAGGAGGGCTTTGAGGGCTTTGCCGCCTTCTGTCAGGGCAAGGATACATTCTTTGCAAAGCAGCCGGTATCCTTTGGCGGGATCGGTGTGGAGAAGATCCGTCTGGAAGGTCGGCAGCTGCATGAGCTGTATCAGGAATTGATGGAAAAGAAGATGTTTCTGGCGGAGCAGACCATTCGGCAGCATCCGGAGATGGATAAGCTGTGCGACCGCTCGGTAAACACCATAAGGATCGTGACCATCCTGAGTGACAAGGGGAATGCCAATGTGGTGTATGCTCTGGTGCGTATCGGCAGCGGACAGAACGATGTGGACAATATCTCCAGCGGCGGCATGTACACCCTGCTGTCTGAGGAGGGAAAGATCACCATGCCGGTTTTTTGCGACAAGACCGTTACCTATTACACGGAGCATCCCTTCAATGGCTTTGTGTTTGAGGGCTTTCAGGTTCCCTATTTTCAGGAGGCACTGGAGCTGTGCCGGGCGGCCGCCAAGGAAGAGCCGCGGCTGCGCTATATCGGATGGGATGTGGCAATCACGCCGGACGGCCCCGTACTGGTGGAGGGCAATAATCTTCCCGGCTACGACATGTGCCAGAACCATCGTTTCCACCCCGATCATCAGGGTATGAAGGCGGCCTTTGTTCGGGCAGAAGCGGACTGATCGGGAAAACAACGGAATACAAGCGATGCTTGCACTGTGTGGGGCATCGCTTTTTTCTTTGCAGGAGAGCGCGTGGCAGATGTTATGCATGAACAGACAGTTGACACGGAAATGAAAGAATGGTACTATGCGATTAGTTTAGACTAACTTGAAAGGATCGACCGATTATAGATGAATACCAAAGTTAAAAAGATCGTGAGCCTGTGTGCTGCCGGTATTGCAGTGGGAAGTATGATGCTTTCCGGCTGTGGAGATAGAGTGCCTGAGGACAAGGGGGAACCCGTTGTCACGGAATTTCAGCAGGAAGGTCCGGCGGAGATCAGTGTCTTCGCCATGGATACCTATATGAAGGTTACGGCATATGGTGCCCAGAGAGAGGACGCTGTGAATGCGGCGGTGGAAGAGATCCTGCGATTGGATCAGCTGCTGTCGGCAGGAGATGAAACAGGCGAGGTCGGCATGCTGAACCGCACCGGATCCGGTACCTGCTCAGAGGATACGGCATATCTGCTGGAGCGTTCTCTGGAGCTGCATGAGCAGACTGAGGGCGCATTCAATGTTATGATGTATCCGCTGATGGAAATATGGGGCTTTATCGGTGGGAACTATGCAGTTCCCTCTCAGGATACCATTGATGGGCTGCTGCCCCTTGCGGATCTTGCCAAAGTGAGCTATGATCCCCGAAGTAAGGAAGTGCGGTTTGCTGAACAGGGGATGAAGATCGATTTCGGCGGCATTGCAAAGGGCTATACCTCTGCAAGGATCATGGATATTTTCGATGCTTGCGGCATCACCAGCGGCATCGTCAATTTGGGCGGCAATGTTCAGGTGAAGGGGAAAAAGCCCGACGGAACCAACTGGCGGGTGGGTATTCAGGATCCAAATCAGGCGGGCGCCTATCTGGGGATCCTGCAGCTGAGCGATCAGGCAGCCATCACCTCCGGCGGATATGAGCGGTTCTTCGAGGAAAACGGCATCCGCTACCACCACATTCTTGATCCGAACACAGGCAGACCGGCGCAGAGTGGACTCACATCCGTTACCGTTGTGAGCGCAGATGGGACACTTGCCGACGGACTGTCCACATCGCTGTTTGTCATGGGCTTGGAAAAGGCAGAGGCATTCTGGAAAGCCAATGGGGATATGTTCGATGCGGTGATGGTTACGGACGACGGCAACATCTATGTGACGGAGGGACTGGAGGGACGCTTTGAGTCCAAAGCCGGAGATGTACACATGATCCGCAGGGATCCTGCATAAAGACAGAATTTCAGCCGTCGGTGTATTCACTGACGGCTGAAATCCGTATGATGCGGATGCATTCGGGAGTAATCCCGAAAGGCTTTCGGCAAAAAGCCGGTATACCGCTTGAAAAGAGAGGAAAAATTACCGGAATTCTGGTAGCCCAGCTGTGCGGCGATCTCGGCGATGGGCAGATCGGTGTGATACAGCATTTCTTTTGCCACATGCACCCGATTTTGCAGCCGATACTCCCGGACGGAGCAGTTGAAAGCAGTCTTGAACACATATTTCAGCTTGGCCGGACTCATGCATGCCATGTGCGCCAGTTCACACAGGGGTGTTTCCTGAGCGGTGTGGGTGCGGATGTACTCAGCGATCACATGCACGG
>JARHYV010000041.1 GCA_029258495.1 Faecousia sp.
CTATCTGTTGGAAAATAATGCTTATCTTCCGCTGGGATTCCTGGCACAGCCGGAGCTTGCTGAACTGTCTTTTCGTAACATGGACAACTTCGAATTCCAGAACAAGCTATTCCAAGCCGCTACGGGCCTTTCTGAGGATGTATGGAATCTGATCCCCCATGTCATCATTGAAGGTGAAAATGTCGATATCACCTCTCAGAAAGGCTATGTCTGCAATTACGAGAATGCGCAAGCCGGTTCCTCCGTCACCTACAATTTCACATCTAATCTAAACGGTTTTGTGTGTCTGGATTTTGATGTCAGCGACCGGAATAACTATCAGGTCTTCTGCAACGGAAAGGAATTGTACTCTGAATCTCTGAGTCTTCCTCAGATGATCGCAGCATGCGATGTATCTGCCGGAGACACCATCACCGTCAAGCTCACCTGCAAAGAAGGCGAAAGCGGAAAAATGACTGTCAAAGCCGCTGTTCTGGACGGAAGTGTCATGCGCACCGGACACGAGATCCTGAACGCTGCAACCCTAGATCTCACTTCCTTCTCCAATACAAAGGTTGAAGGCAGCATCGACTGCAACCGAGATGGTCTGCTGTATACCTCCATCCCTCAGGACGGAAACTGGAGGGTATATGTAGATGGTAATCTTGTGGAACACAAGCTTGTGGGGGATGCAATGATCGGCGTCATGCTGTTGGAAGGTCACCACGATGTCCGCTTTGAGTATCACAATCAGGCATTTTCCTATGGATGGAAAATCAGTGCAATCTGTGCTCTGACCCTTGTGATCTGCATTCTTGTTTCCCAGACATGGAACAAGGGCAAATATACAAAAGATCGCAGCAGCCATTGACATGCAGCCTATATAATTACCCACCAAAAGCCGTGAAGAGCCTCAAGTTCTTCACGGCCTTTTTCATTGCACATCCTATGCCAGTTCCAAAAACAAAAATGCGGTGCAGAATGTTCTCCTGCACCGCATTTGATATTCACTTATGGAACCATCGTCGCGTATCAGTTTTTAAGGCTCTG
>JARHYV010000122.1 GCA_029258495.1 Faecousia sp.
CATAGACTCTGCTGTGAAAATGGCATCCAACGGAAACACAGATGCAGCCAGGGAGCTGCTCGAACCTCTGATGCAAGATGAGCAGATTCAGCATCTTACGCAGAAATTGAGGCAGCGCAATGGCTGAATTTGATGACAAGCTAAATTCCATACTGGGCAATCCCGAAATCATGAATCAAATCATGGCCATGGCCGGTGCACTGAATCAGCAAGGGACACCATCACCTGCACCGCAGTCACCATCGCCGCAGCAACAGCCTGCATCCGCGACCTTTAATCCGGCGGCCATACAAGGCATGATGCAAATGCTCGGAAACACCCAGATTGACGCCAAACAGCGAAATCTGATTCATGCTTTACAGGGATATTTACCTTCTGACCGTCTTCAAAAAATGGAGAAAGCCATGCAGGCTGCTAAAATTGCCAAATACGCATCCGCAGCACTTGGCAAAAAATCAAACTACGGCAGGTGATATCTGATGTACAATCACTATATCCCTCAATCAGACGGCTCGTATCGCCGCAGCACCATCCCTGAGCAGAATCGCAAGCAGCAATTTCCTCGAGGAGGTATTCCAAATCCAAACCTCACCCCGAATCCGATTCCGGCCCCCGAGCCGCCGGAATCGCCCGTGCAGCGGGAGGCGCAGCCTACACAGCAGCCATCATCTCCTCCATCACCACAGCCGTATTTCCAGCAGGCCACTGCTGCGCAGCCACTCCCTCCGAAAAGCGGTGGAATCCTGTCTTTCTTAAAGGGTCTCCTGCCCCGGGAAATCGATACCGACGATCTTCTGATCATTCTGCTGATCATGTTGATGAATCGGGATGACGAAGAGGACGATCTGTCGCCCATGCTAACTCTGGCACTATATTTTCTTCTATAAAAATCCCCTGCTTTCAACCGGAAAGCAGGGGATTTTTCATATACGCGCACCTATTTCACGAATTTTCTCCCGAATTGAAAGAAGATCCGAAAAAGCCTCCGGTCGTTTGGATACATCACGCAACAGTGCTGAGGGGTGAAATGTTGCACTCATCCAGACCCCATTGCGTTCTACCCAACTGCCGTGCTGGCGGGTAATACGGAACTCCGGATCGATTACCCTTTGTGCAGCGATCCTTCCCAAACAAACAATGATCTTCGGTTGGATCAACGCAACTTGATTTCTCAGGTAGCCGATGCAAGCATCCTGTTCCGTTTCCAAAGGATCACGATTCTTTGGCGGACGGCACTTGACAATGTTGGCAATATAACAATTCTCGCGGCTCAGATCAACGATTGAAAGCATATCGTCCAGTAATTTCCCCGCAGGCCCCACAAACGGAATCCCCTGAAGATCCTCCTGTTCACCGGGCCCTTCCCCGATAAACATCACATCCGCATCCTTCGGCCCTACCCCGAAAACCACATTATGGCGCGTTTGGCACAGTCCGCATTTGCTGCAATTTATACATATATGCTCAAGATCTGACCAATTTCGCATTATGATCTTCTCCTTCTTCTCATGGCTCTTTGCCTTTTGCGACGAGCACGGATCATCGAATTGCGCACACGGATCACAACTATGATCAACACAAGAACAACCAGAATCCCAATCAGGACCATCAGGATGGTGTTTGCAGCGGAAGTCGTTTCATTCAACTCCGCTGCCGGATTCACCGGCTTGGATGCATCATAATCTGCCGGTTTCACAGCCACATCCACACTGGAATACAGCTCCTGCTGCGCAACACACCTGTTTTGTGTCCAAACACGCACAATACCAATCGCATCTCCGACCTTAACCGGAGCACTCACTCCGCCATTATCCAGATCATACTCGTAGCGGATAGATGTCATGTTGCTTCCGGAGGGAACGATCGTACCCACAGAATTCTGAACATATCCTTGGGCATCCGTAACTCCGTTAGAGACCGGAAATTGTTCCAACACCTGATTCGCCGACAACACCTGCGTAGGCATGAACCCGGTAAAGCTCAGATCCATCAATTCGACTGTTGCCTCAAAATTACCGTAGCTGAGCAGTGAGTAGCCGTCTTCTGCATAAGATGCCTCGGCACCCATGATCACGATCACCATCTGCATTCCATTTGATTCAGAAACCGTAACAAGGCATCTACCCGCAGGTGTTGTAAATCCGGTCTTACCGCCGATCACGCGTGAGTCATAGTAATTCTGATCCAGATCCTCACTCATCAGGTAATTTGTTGTATACAGCGTCCGTTCTTCGCTTAAATTGGTAGCCGGAACCTTATAATATGTTTCGGAATACAGCTGCCGGAACATCTCATTTTGAATGCATGTTGTCATGATTTTTGCCATATCTCTGGCGGTCGTATAGTGATCCTCATCATGAAGACCGTGTGCGTTGGCAAAATGTGTATCTGAACAGCCGATCTCCGCTGCCTTCTGGTTCATCCACTCTACGAAAGCATCTTCACTGCCCGCAAGATGCGTTGCGATCGTGACGGCTGCATCATTGGCAGACTTCACCATCAGGCAATACAACAGGTTCTCCATCGACATCTGCTCGCCATCCAGAAGGCTTGCTCCGGATCCTGCCTCATCCAGATAGGAGATCGCTTCTCCATTCACTGTAACGATCTCACTCAGATCATTACAGTGTTCCAGTGCTACAAGACATGTCATGATCTTAGTCATGCTGGCAGGATAAAGTCTTGCATCCACATTGCTGGCATAAACCAGTGTGTCCGTCCCAACTTCATAGGCGATCGACGCTTTGGCATCGATTGGATGCTGCGCAGAATTGATGACCGGATACAGCGCATTGATCGAATGGCTGCCCATACTGACACTGGCATCACCGGAGAACCCTTCCGGCAAAGTCGGAACAGATGTATCCGCCGGCTGAGTCGCCTGCACGGACTCTTCGTTGGACTGACTTTCTGTCTGCACCGTCTCATTCTGATCCGGATTATCAGCATCCTCTGCCCATACCGGCATTCCCACAAGACGAGATGCCATCAGGAACACAAATATGACGGATAAAAAGCGTTTTTTTCTCATAATTATTCTCCAATAAGTAAGTACCGGGGTTGTCCGGTACACTGAAATTGTGTATAATAAAGCAAATGTCATTATAGCATTGTTTTTTTGCTGAGTCAATGAATAGGAGGGCTAACCTTGAAAAACTCCATACGCATCTATTGTATCATTGCCTTTGCTGTTTTTACATCGATATGCTGCGGATTCTTTCTGGCACGGACATCCATGGTTCCATCTGTTGAGATCCAGCGAATCACCCATTCCGTTTCAGCCGATGCACCAACCGCGCATGCCACAGCTATCATTGATATCAACACAGCAAGTCTGGCTCAGCTGACAGATCTTCCCGGGATCGGCGATACCATTGCCCAACGGATCATCGCATATCGAGAAGAAAATGGGCCATTTCATCAAGTGGATGAGCTGATCCATGTAGATGGGATCGGTGAAAAGAAACTGACTGCCATCCTTCCTTATATTATGATTGGAGGTAACACCAATGAAGATATTAGTCGTTGATGACGAGGCACTGCTCGTCAAGGGAATCAAATTCAATCTCCAGAATGATGGATATGAGGTCATTACCGGTACCAATGGACTGGAGGCCGTCGAACTTGCAAGAGATCCGTCCGTCAATCTGATCGTATTGGATGTGATGATGCCCGAAATGGATGGGCTGACTGCCTGCTCCAAGATCCGTGAATTTTCTAATATTCCGATCATTATGCTGACTGCTAAAACCGAAGATA
>JARHYV010000280.1 GCA_029258495.1 Faecousia sp.
CTTGCTCCCAGTGTGCCTGGGGGCCAAACGTCCAAAAGGAGGTGCAAACAACATGGCTAAGATTACTGGTAAGTACGAAGTGCTCTACATCATCGATTCTACCATCGGTGAAGAGGCTACTGCAGCACTGGTAGAAATGTTCAAGGCAATGGTGGAAGCGGAGGGTACTCTGACCAACATCGACCAGTGGGGCAAGCGTCGCCTGGCCTACCTGATCAACGATATGGCCGAGGGTTACTATGTTCTGATGAACTTCGAATCCAAGCCCCAGTTCCCTGCTGAGCTGGAGCGTGTGATGAAGATCACCGAAGGCGTTATGCGCTGCATGACCACTGCAGTGGAAGAGTAAGGAGGAGTTCCATGCTCAACCACATCACCATTATGGGTCGTCTGACCCGCGATCCCGAATTGCGCCGTACCGGCAGCGGTGTCGCAGTCGCCAGTTTCTCACTGGCTGTTGACCGCGATTACTCTCCCAAAGACGGCGGCGAGCGGGAAACGGATTTCATTGACTGCGTTGCTTGGCGTCAGACTGGAGAATTCGTCTCCAAGTATTTCACCAAGGGCCGCATGGCAGTGGTATCCGGTCGGCTCCAGATTCGCAGCTGGACTGACAAAGACGGAAACAAGCGTCGCACCGCCGAGGTCGTAGCAGATAATGTCTACTTCGGCGACAGCAAGCGTGATGACCACAGCGCCGGCTCCTTTGGCGGCAGCAGCTACGGTCAGTCCCAGAACAGCGGTTTTGGCGGCTACTCTGCCCCTGCCTCTGCTCCTGCGTCCGATTTCGCTATGCTGGAAGATGACGATGCTCAACTTCCTTTCTAATTCTTGAATTTTCTACAATGCTATAAGGAGGAATCATCATGGCTAACGAACAGCGTGTCCGTCCCCGCAAGCGTAAGAAGGTTTGTTCTTTCTGCGTTGACAAGGTGACTGTTATCGATTACAAGGACACTGCAAAGCTGCGCCGTTACCTGTCCGAGCGTGGCAAGATCCTGCCCCGCCGTACCACCGGTACCTGTGCTGCTCATCAGCGTAGTCTGACCACCGCTATCAAGCGTGCTCGCCAGATTGCTCTGCTGCCCTATGTTGCAGACTAATTGATAAGCAATACACCCCGAAGATTTTTCTTCGGGGTGTTTTTCTATCCATGGAACTTTTTCCACATTGCGGGCACATCCTGTGGAGTTTTTCCCGATTTTCCGTGGTTTTCACCGTTTCTCCCCCATCAAAACGAAAAATTTGTCCACATTTTGTTGTCTGTCTGTGGATAAAAAATCCCTCCGGTGGATTTCACCGGAGGGATTTTGACTCTGTCATGGCTCAGCGGACAGATTTTGCATATTCCGTAGGCGTAATGCCGAATTTATCCTTAAACTGCCGGGAAAAATGATGAACCGTGGAATACTGGAGCACTGCGGCAATTTCCGTGAAATTCATATTGTCTTCCCGGATCATCTGCTTGCTCTCCTGAAGTTTGACACGGCGGATATACTCACCGGGAGAGATCTGCAAATTCTTGCGGAACAGCGCCGTCAGATAACTGGGGCTCACATCCACATGACGAGCAACCACCGGAACCGTCAGTTTCTCACGGACATGGGTGCTGATGAATTGCTGCGCCCGGCGAATGATCTCGTTTTCGGAATTCACCGCATTGGTGGTACGCAGTTTCCCCAGAGAGGGACTGGTCTGCTCCCGCAGCAGGGTCAGCAGCAGGATCTGCAAATAGCAGATCATCATATCCTCCGAGAAATCATCCATCAGATCGTTCTCCCGCAGAAGGCGCTGCAGCATAGCCGCTGCCGACTGTGGGATTGAAAACTTCCGATTGAACAGCGCCTCCGGGCAGTCCCCGTCCAGATCAAAGCTCACCGTGATATAGCTTGCGGAAATATCATCCTCTGCATACTGCATATGCCATTGATTGGGGGCATAGATCACCAGATCTCCCTGATTGAGCTGAAGATCCACACCATCCGCCACCGAATGGATCGATCCCTTGTCCACATAGGTCAGCTCCAGAGGGCGGTGCGCCTCACCGGGGAAGATGAACCCCTTTTCCTTCTCGTGGTAGAAGAAGGTATAGATGCTGTCCACCGCAATGTGGCGGCGCATGCGGTAGTTCTCCACCGCATCCTTTTTGGTGACCTCCTCCGGCATCCGTTCCCCTGCCAGCTCCACACTGGAGCGATCCTGATAGGGGTTCAGCGCAAAATAGATGCCCGGCTTGATGCAGACCACCTTATCCAGATAAAAATGCTGAAAAGACTCACCGTCCACCGAGGCAGACAGCACCGTCATATTCTCGTGATTGCGCACCCAGACCTCCTGAGAGCAGCAATAAACACGGCGATTTTCTTTAGAGAGCGAAACAACACGGCACTCCGCCGCCTTGTCCAACAGATCTTTCGCAAGAACCCTTTCCGATTCGATTGTGCCATAATTTTGAAACGACAGCTGATTAAGATTACAGATCATATCGACAGACCTCCTGCGTAAAAATAAAGAGGACGACAAGCGTCCTCTTTATTATACTAAACAGAATTGAAAATGGCAAAGCTTTTTTGCAAAATATTCCAAAAAGCACCGATCAACGCTGATATTCAAACTGGAAGTCATAAATATCCACGGTGTCGCCATCCTGGATCCCCATTTCCTCCAGACGCTTGAACAGTCCGCTCCTGCGCAGGATCAGGTCAAAATGGTTGCGAGCCTCGTAGTCATCAAAGTTGATATCCAGGATCAGGTTCTCAAGCCACTTGCCGGTGATCATCCACGTGTTTCCGTAGTGATCGATCTCCAGCTCCTCCGGTGTTCCGGCGGCTGCCACAGGCGCCACATACTCCGGCTCGTAGATCGTCACCGGCGGCAGTGTGCTCAGACGCTGTGCCACCACGCGCATCAGGTTTTTCGTGCCCTGAGTCGTTCCGGCAGAGATCTCGTACAGTTCGCACCCTGCCTCTTCCACCCGGGCACGGAGCCGCTCCAGATTGTCCGACTCCGGCATCATCAGATCGATCTTGTTCGCTGCAACGATCATCGGGCGGTTGCTCAGATCCACCGAGTAGTTCTTCAGCTCCTCGCAGATCGCGTCAAAATCCTCCACAGGATCTCTGCCCTCACTGCCGGAAACATCGATCACATGAACCAGAAGGCGGCAGCGATCGATATGGCGCAGGAAGTCATGTCCCAAGCCTGCACCGTCAGCTGCACCCTCGATGATGCCGGGGATATCCGCCATGACAAAAGACACGCCCTCATCCACATAAATGACGCCCAAATTGGGGAACAGCGTGGTGAAGTGGTAATTGGCAATCTTGGGACGGGCATTGGAAGTGACCGAAAGCAGCGTGGATTTGCCCACATTGGGGAAACCGACCAGCCCCACATCCGCCAGCAGCTTCAGCTCCAGAATGATGTCCCGCTCCTCGCCTGCACGGCCGGATTTGGCAAAACGGGGGATCTGACGGGTCGCGGTGGCATAGTGGGAGTTGCCCCAGCCGCCTCTGCCGCCCTTAGCAATGACGAAATCCTCTCCCGTGGACATATCCACGATAATCTGATTGGTCTGCGCATCCCGAACGACGGTGCCTCTGGGAACCTGGATCACCAGAGGCTCGCCGCGCTTGCCTGCCATGTTTCTGCCCTGACCATTGACTCCGGCACCTGCCTGATACTTGCGCTTGTAGCGAAAATCCAGCAGCGTTGTCATATGGTCACTGACCCGCAGGATCACACTGCCGCCATGGCCGCCGTCGCCGCCATCCGGGCCGCCGGATGCCACATATTTCTCCCGATGGAATGCAACCGCACCGTCGCCGCCGCGGCCGCCGATCACTGTAATTCGTACTTTATCAACAAACATATCCGTAAATCCTCCTTTTGTGAGATCAGGGTATGAAATATTCAAACAAACCGATGCAACGCACCGCAAAAAGACTGGTTTTGAAAAAAAAGGGCTGCTACAAGTGTTTGCAGCAGCCCTTCGCTTTATGAATCCATTACTGTGCAGCGTAAACGGAGCACTGTCTGCGATCCTTGCCCTTGCGCTCGAACTTGACGGTACCGTCAACCAGAGCGAACAGGGTATCA
>JARHYV010000130.1 GCA_029258495.1 Faecousia sp.
AATACCGGTGCTGATTTTCTTTTGTTCCATCCTCACCCCATATCTTGGTACCGCCAGGCGGGCTTTTGCTGAGGGGCGGGCTCCGGAAAAGTCCGGATGCCGCGAAATTGCCACTGCACTATGCAAAATATACAAACATTACGCTGTTTTTCGGGAAATTTGTCAATTTACAAAACTACGCAAACTCTGTATAATTCCATACACAAAATTTGAGGAAACATTTGCGTAAAATTTTTCGTAAAACATTTAAGCAATCTTTTACGATGCGCAGATGTTCAAATGAGGTGTAACAAATGGCAGATAAAGTCACCCTGAAGCAAATCGCCGAACAGGCCGGTGTGTCCCTGACAACGGTACACCGTGTGCTCAACAACAAGGAGGGCTGCAGCGAGGCTCTGAAGGAGAAAATCCTTGCCATCGCCAAGGAACAGGGCTACACAGTCAATCTGGCAGCGGCATCTCTGCGCAAGCAGACCACCCACATTGCACTGCTGTTTCCCCTGCGGGTGAAGGAGGCACAGTATTTCCGCGATCGGATCTTGGACGGGTATTTTCAGTTCCGGAATGAAGTTTCCCAGTTCAATGTCATGTTCCACGAATACTATGTCCCCGGCACGGATATGGAAACCTTCAACGACAACACCCTGAGCACTCTGAAAAACATCTACCGGGATCGTCCGGTGCATTTTGACGGAGTGGTGGTCTATGGTCTTGTGCTGGACGAGGCATCCGAAACCATCGTCAACCGGATCATCGGCAGCGGCACACGGGTCATCGTGGTGGAGAGCTGTCCAAAGAGCCTGTCCGACATCTGCAATGTCACGGAAAACGAAGAGCTTGCCGGAAAAATGGCAGGTGAGATGCTTGCAAAGGCGGTGCATCGCCCGGGCAAGGTGGTGATCCTCAGTCAGGACACTCCCGGCGGCGAAATCAACACCGACGCATGCATGCAGACCCTTGCCGAGCTGTGCCCCCAGCATCAGGTCATCAACCAGCTGCTGGCATGGGACATCAAGCAGAACAGCAGCATCTTCGCCGAGATCCTTGCCATGCCGGATCTGGTGGGCATCTACAGCACCTGCGCCCGCCACACCAAGTCCATGGTTCGGGCACTGAACCGCACCGGCATCCGTCCGGATGCCGTCATCGGCAGCGAGCTGTTCGAGGAGAGCTATCAGGCATTGCAAAACCGCACCATGGACGCAGTCATCGACAAATGCCCTGCGCTCATCGGCTACAAGGCTGCACAGATGATCTTCAACGATCTGATTAAGGGTGAAAAACTGCCAAAGGAGCACAAGGTCACACCGCGCATCATCCTGCGCTGCAACAGTGACCTGTACTACGAAACACAGGAAGATTAACAAAAAAGAAGAGAAACAAGGAGTGTAGAGATCATGGCAAACACTGTCAAGCTCAACGAACAGTACGCCCACAATGTCCAAAACGCCCCTGCCTTCGGCATGAAGGACAAAATCGGATACATGCTGGGTGACTGGGGTTTCAACAGCCTTCAGGTCATCGTCAACAGCTATCTGATGCTGTTCTGCGTCAATGTCATGGGGATCAAGGCGACCCATTTCGCCACCATCGTATTCCTATGCAAGGCACTCGATGCGCTGAACGATACCTTCATCGGGCGCACCGTAGATAACCGTCCCGCCACAAAATACGGCAAAATGAAACCGTATCTGAAATGGTTCGCCATTCCGTACATGCTGTTCACCATGGTACTGTTCGTGAATGTCACCGCAATGCCCTATGCCCTGCGGATCGCATGGGTTCTGGTGATCTACTTCATCTGGGGTATCGTGGGCACCTTTATCAATGTTCCCTACGGCGCCATGTCCAACATCATCACCACCGACCAGATGCAGCGCACCGAGCTTTCCAACTTCCGCTCCATCGGCAGCTTTTTGGGCATGATCATTCCCACCACACTGGCTCCCATGCTGCTGTTCGATCAGAATGAGGATCCCATCGCAAGCCGTTTCATCCTGCTCAGCCTGATCATGGGCACCTTCTGCGTGGTATGCCTGTTCCTGTCCCACAAGCTCATCAGCGAGCGCGTTCTGGTGACTCCCGACAGCAACATCTCCGCAGGCGGCGAAAAGATCAACTACCTTCAGGTCGCCAAGGGTTTCCTGAAGAACCGCATCATGATCGCCGTGGTTCTGGCATATGTGTTCTCCAAGCTGTTCATCCAGCCCGTTGCCATGATCAATCAGTATGTGTTCATGGTCTATTTCCAGGATACCTCCATGCTGTCCTGGGCATCCCTGAGCACCATGGTGCCTCTGGTTCTGGGCATGCTGCTGGTCAAACCTCTGGTCAAGCGGTTCGGCAAGAAGAACCTGGTCACATGGCCCTCTCTGATTGCTGCCGGCTGCTATGCCGTGACTGCATTTGCTCCTATGACTCCCACCTCTTGGGTTCTGGTACAGCTGGGTGCATCCTGCTTTACCACCTCCACCACACTGCTTTTGTGGTCTTTGATCGCCGATGCCGTTGACTATCAGGCATACATCACCGGTCAGCGCAACGACGGCACCGTATACGCAACCATCACCTTCTTGGTATTCTTCGCCGCATCCGCATCCACCTCCATCATCGCTCTGGTTCTGGAGGCTCTGGGCTACGACGCAACCCTCGGCTCCATGGGTCAGCTGCCCGGCGTTGCCGAACGGCTGAAGCTCTTCGGCGGTCTGTGGCCCACCGTTGGCTGCATCCTGGTGTTCATCTGCTACAAGATCATCTACAACCTGTCGGATGAGGAAATGAGCAAGATCAGCCAGAAGGTCTTGCAGATGGGCAAGGAAAAGGAAGCCGCTGCACTGAAAGAACTGGATAAGTGAGCCGAAAGACGCTCATATCGTCCCCAAGGAGTATGAATTACACATGCTAAAACACGAAGTTACACAGATCGCACCCCACACCTGGTGCATCAGTGAGTTCCGTCTGGTCAATGCCTTTCTGGTGGAAGGCCGGGACAAGGCGGCACTGATCGATACCGGCTGCGGCATCGGCGATCTGGCACAGATCGTCCGGGAATTGACCGACAAGCCCCTTATGGTGCTGCTCACCCACGGACATTTCGACCACAACGGCGGCATCTTCCAATTCCCCGGCTGCCCCGTCTATCAGCATCCTGCCGATGCCCATCAGCAGGAGCAGACCATGAAGACCGTGGAAAAGCTCACCGGCACACGGGATGAAAACAAGCTCCGCGCCTACTACATCACAAGCCGCGCTCCTATTCGCTGCCCGGATCTGGATGTAAACGAGCTGCTTTCTCTGGTTCCCACGGAGATGACCCCGGAGGATTACCACTGGCTGCCCATGGAGGACGGCACGGAATTTGATCTGGGCGGACGGATCCTTCGGGTGATCCACACCCCCGGCCATACCGACGGTGAGGTGTGCATTCTGGACAAGACCAGCCGCACCCTGTTCAGCGGCGACACCGCAAATGTGGGCATCATCCTCATGCGTCAGCCCAACAATGATCCTTCCCTGATCCGGACATGCCGCCAGACCATGGCAAAGCTGTGGGCGCTGGAGGCAGACTATGACAAGCTTGGGGTCGGCCACGATGCCGTCACCATCGACAAGCAGATCATAAAGGATTATCTGGATCTCACCACCGGACTGCTGGACGGCAGCATCGTGGGAAACTACGAGGAAGTGGGTTTCCGCAAGGGCGATGTGGCCCGCCTTGGGATGGCAGAGCTCTGGTATCAGTGCGATGCCTGATCCGGTTTTTCGTTCCTCTCTATAAACAAAACGCTTACCCCTGTGAATTCAGGCGGTAAGCGTTTTGCTTTTATAAACCGGGACTATAAGAACAGATAGATCAGTCCTGCAGCCATCACTACAATCAGCAGGACGAATATGCACAGTATGGCAACGGTGGTCTTTACCAGATGCCGCTCCTTCAAAGTCAGGATCATCATGGAGATCACATCCGCCACAAAGAAGAATTGGCAGATGCCGCACAGGATGCAGACAGCCTTGGAATGGACGCCCTCCTTGCGGCTCTTGGCAAGATAGGCGATGGCATAGGGGGTCGTGCCCACAAACACCCCATAGCCGAATGCTGCCAGCACCACCACAACGATCCCAAAGAAGATCATCAGCGGCAGCGGGAACACAGAGGCAATGAATGCCATGGCAATGGTTTCGCCGCCAACCAGATAAAAGGGGATCAGCCCGTATTTGAGGATCAGGCTGGCATTGAGCAGCGTCTTCCTGTCCCATTTCCTGCCCACCGCCAGAACGGTGATCAGTTCCACAAGCCCCATGACGATGGGGAAGAGGAAACACAGCCCCTGCATCACCAAGCTATCGTGAAATCGGAGAAACAGCAGGGAAAACACATAGGTGAGCACCACATGCAGGATCGGCAGAACATATGCCATCGGGCATTCTCCTTTCATTTATCTGTATCGTCGAGCCCTCTTGTCCGTCTTAGCAGGTCATGTCCGCATATAACGCACATCTGTCCTGCTTTGTGGAGTCATTATATCAGATCTCTCTGCCGATGTCACCTATTTCCTGGAAGTTTTCCGATTTGTTTGTCTGAGCATCAGAGAACCTGCCGAGCCTGCGCCCACCATCAGCAGGATCAGACTGCCGATCCCACGGCTGCAATCGGCTGTATCCGGTATATGAGAGCCGTCAGGGATCTCCTCTGCCTGAAATTGCCAGTCCAAGCTGCCTGACGCCTGCTGAAATTCATTGCCCATGGTGATAGGCACCTGCAGGGTCAGATCCAGGATCGCCTCTGCTCCGGGATAAAATGTCCCCAGATATGCCCAATCCGTCAGCTGTGCCGGTTCATCCGCCGGCGCATCAAACAGCAGCTGCTGTGTATGAGCCGTCACCGTCAGCTCCAACTGATGCAGGAAATCCGCGCCCTCAGCCTGAGCTCCCAGAGAACGGAGATACAGCTTTACGGGGTTCGTCCCATGATTGCAGATACGGATCTGCTGGGTCAGGCTGTCGCCGGGCATCACCTCCTTGAACCCATCAAACAGATCCGTGGGGGACTGATCGCTGCCGGGGCTGAATACAAACGCATCGCTGTGCCCCTGATATTCCACCGTGCCATGGGCATGCGCTGTCACCGCAGCACCCAGCACCACCAGTACGGCAGTCACTCCGGCGAGATATCTCCGAAAAATGCCCATCAGCACAAGCCTCCTTCCCGGATCTGCTGCGGATCGATGCCCCATGCATCTGCCACTGCCGCGATCCCCGAGGCTGTAAGCCCCTGCGCCTGAATTGCCTCAGCAGCCACCTCGATCACCTGTCTGCCGCCGTCCGGATCCGTGTAGAAGGCAAGTGGGATCCCTTCCGCGCCGATCAACGGCGATTCCGGCTGTTTTCCCGGCTCCACCGGATATTTGTAGTAATAGCAGTTCCCCTGCGCAAACCAATCCTTTCCCAGAGGGAACGCTGCCACGGGCGCACTGCCCCCGATCCGCTCATCTGCTCCATTTACACGATAGCTTATAAGCTTTACCCGTATATAGGCCGGGGTGCTGCCTGTATTGGTCACATTCACATCGCGCTTGACGCTGCCGTCAAAACATTCATCCACCCGGCAGTCCACCCGTGCAGGCATCAAAACATTCAACAATGGGTCGGATGCCGTTTGGAGCCACGCCGCCGTCGTACCGACAGCGATCCCCACTGCCGCACATACGGATGCCGCTGCCGCAGTGATCCTGTACCGGACAGTGCGTTTTCTGCTCCGGATACTCCGGTGCCAGTCATACTGACCGTCCATCGCAACCGCCTCCTTTCCTTATGGATGCCCTTTGGGCAGCCGAGCAACATTCTGTACCACATCGCTGAACCCGTTGAGCCAGGATGTCCTCCTGCCGGAATTAACGCAGGTGATGCACCCCCGGGGATGGCCGCTGTCAAGACAGACCCCTGTACCGATGCGGATATCCGTATACCGCCATGCCCACTTCGCATCCTCCTGAATGGTATATTGCCCCACCGGAAGTTCATAGATCACAGCTTGATCGCTGCCGATGATCGTCAGTTCCGTATACGGCTCGCCATCCTTGCAGACCGTAAAGACATAGGGTTCTCCTGCTTTGCCTCCCTGTTTCTCAATGGTCAGGCAGCAGGTCTGAACATGCAGCAGGAAGGTTCCCTCCTCTGCGTGAAAACCGCAGTCCGGCTCACAGGGCTTGTGGAGGAAATGCACATATTCCCCGATCTGCTGACCGGACAGCTGCACATCCACCTGAACCGGAATATCCGCCTTTGTCTGCACGATGCCGTCCTGCGTCCCTGCACCGAGCCGGTAGCTCAGCTCCAGCTGAGGCGGTATCCCCTGCATGGTCACATCCTGATCCAAGCTCTCACCATGCCTCCACACCGTATCCAGATGGTTGGCATCAAAGCCATCCGGCACAGGCGCGCCATAGAAAACGCTGCTGTCCCGAAAGGTAAGCTCCGGCAGAAAAACTCGGATCTTCCCGGTGCCCGTTCCGATTTTTTGTACAGCCGAACCTGCTGATTTGGGAGTGATCCGGGCTGAAACCGTATAGGTCTGATCTTGGGTCAGTCCCGTAAGGGCTTGCCCCTTGCAGATGGTCACCTCGGCATAGGCCGTCTGCCACGGCTCAAGCTCCTTCAGCAGATCCACACCGCCTGCATGGATCGTCACTCCCTGCATCAATGCGTCTTGGGATGCATCAGCCAGCAGGTAGAAATTGTGATCCTTGGTCTGAACCGTGATATCCGGGATGGGCAGATCCACGCTGGGGATCTCGAAATGCGCGACCGGCCCGTCCTTGGTATATAAGCCGGACTCTGCCCCATTGGTGGGCACACCGTTACCGCCCAGAAACCCCTGACGCATCTGGATGGGAATGGTAACCACCAGCTTTCTGCCCCTGTACACGGTATGTCCCTGTTCTGTTACTGTGCCGACCCAGTTTTCCGAATAGTCAAAATCCGTCACGGTTATGGTTTTTCCGTCCGGAGATATCTGCACATCGGCCGCAAATTCCTCCGGCTGTGCAAAGCTGTCATCGCCAATGTAATCGGCTGTGCTGACCCGGATATCCCGTTGGTCTGCTCCCTCAGGCAGCCGGAAGGCATCCCCGATCACATCTGCCAGAACGGTTTGCTTTCCCAGCTCTATGGCACTTCCTCCGATCTGGATCTGATCCGAGATCGTCTGGAAGATGTTGTTCAGCGCATGGGCATCCGCTGCCGAAAGGTAATAGCTCGGCTCCTGAACCACCCCATTGTTGCCGGATATATTCTGCATGAACCAGTTGCTTTTTTCCGTTGTGGAACCATATTCTGATCCGGCTGAGGCAGCATCGGCCCCCTCAAAGATCCCCACGGAATACACCGATGCACCATAGGTATCCTTTGTTGCCTGCGCCGCACGGATCGCCGACTCCGCAACCGTTTCATCGTATCCGGAGGCTCCGGGCTGTCCGTCTGTAAAGACGATCATCACCCGGTTCCGTTTCTGTCCGACGGGTACCGGATTGTTCTGCCAGATCCTGTTTGCCAGCTCCACACCCAGATCCACATAGGTCGCACCTTTTGCCTCAAGACTCCGGATCGAGCTTTGGATCTGCATCAGACCATCGGGATCCTTCATATCCTGAAATGCCTCTGCACATACCGCATCCGTCACCGTATCATACCGATGCTGCACATCTCCTACGAGGATCTCGGTATTTCGGTACATGCCGGAGGAGCTGTCCCGTGCGGATGCAAAGCCCACCATCGCGATCCGATGATCCACATCATCCGCCGTACCTGCTACTGCATCTGCGCCTCTGGCTTTCTCGGCCACCGCATCCGAAAAACGCGCCACAGCTGTTTTCAGTGCCTCCAAACGACTTGTTGACGATGTCTGCTCCGCCGTATAAAATGTCCAATCCGGTGCCGGCATATTCTGGGGCACACATACCTCATTCATGGTGCCATCGCTCCGAAGATAGGAGAACCGATAGCCTTCCACCACCTCTTCCCTGTAAAATGCATCCGAAAAAGCCGGAATATTCCTGCCGCCGAAGTCCCTGCCGAGGCTCCCGCAGGCTTGACATGCATAGCTGTATTCGCCCAAAAACTGGGTGACAAAGACTGCACCATATGTACCGTCGGCACAGCGATGGAAAAACGCCCCGGATTCGGCGGCATACCTTCGGTTCGTATGTCCGGAATACGGCACATAGGTACCGGCAGGCAGTTTTTCCTTCACAGCTGTCACCGGCGCATAGGCTCCGTCCGTCCGCTTGACATACAGATTTTTCCGCCGACGATACAGCTCTTCCGGTGTGCCGGTGAAGGGTGTGTAGGTGTAGGATGCAAACTCCCGATCCATAGAGCCGGACTGATCCAAAACCAGAATGATATCCGTGGGGATCTGGGTCTGCTGATGGATGATGGTCTGTTTTCCCGTGACCCAAGCCTCCAGGGTCAGGGTGTACCGACCGTTTGCATCCGGATGGGACACATGCTTTTCAGTCCGGATGCCGCTGTCCGGTTTTTCCGGCATTGCGCGTCCATCTTCCTCTGTATCCCCGATCCCCGTTACAGGCGGCAGGAAGGGCGCTGCATCCGTCACATTTCGGGATGGATGCAGCACCTCCCGATCCTCCGGCGGTTGTGTTCCCTCCGGCTCCGGCTGATGGGCATCAAATGCCCGTGATGCCCGCTCAAGCTCCTGCCGCTGCTGCTGGGTCAGTGCCGATGCAAAGGACTCTCGGCTGCTGCCATCCAGCTCCTCCAGCAGTCTGTCAAATTCCTCTGCATCTGCCGCCTGTATCAGTGCCTGATACAGCTGCTGCACCTGCTCCGCAGTCATGCCGGAGGACTCTGTTTCCTCCGAGTGCAGAAGGCCCGTCTGTTCCGCAGTTGTGCTGACGGAGCCTTCCTCCCCGGCAGCCGCCAGAACGCCATTGCCCATGGACATTGCCAAACTCAGGCACAGCAGGAGCGATATCAGTCTTCTTGCCATTGCGAACCATCCCTTTCTCCGTCCATGGGCCAGCCTGCCGCATGCAGGGCATCATCCCCGTTGTTGGCAGTCTGTGTCGCCTGAGCTGCCACATGAATGGCAGCGTTTGCCTGCTGATACAGCTCGTCCATATCACCGGAGAAGGTCACAGCCGTAAACAGCGGCTCGGTTTCCTCTCCGGGAGCCAGTGGGGTGTTGTAATAATACGCGCCGTCCTTCTCCGTCCAGCAAGCCGTGTTCAGCTCCAGCTCCATCATAGACGGATCTGCCTGCCGGTGTCCCTGCAGGGTGATCTCCCGATCGACCAGCAGCCGCACATAGGCCGCACTGCTGCCTACATTTGCAACGGTGACGATCTTGCTGATCCGCTGCCCCGGCAGCACCTTTCCTGGCTGCTCATAGGGAACCAGTGTGCCGTCATCCAGACGGGCATTTTCCTTCAGCCGGATCCGGACACTGCCGGCTGTGATCACATTTCGTGCAATGCCCGTGCCGCTGAAACAGGCCAATGTCCCGGGTACTGCTAGGCAGATCACCAAAACCGCCAGGACTGCGATCTTCTTTTTCATTCCGAACACTCCTTTGATACAGCAGCAAGCCGGGGCATGCCCCGTGGCTTGCTGCGCTGTGCTTACGCCTGTCCTTCCGGCTTTGCGCAGCCGCTCCGGTCGCTACGATCCCTGAACAAATGGCACAGGTGCATCTTTACGCGCCAAATCCGCCTGCTGCCCATGCCTCTGATGCCGTGGTGAACCCTTCCGACTGGATCGCATAAGCGTTTACAAGGATCTGCTTGCCCTGATAGCCAGCCAAAGTGTCCTGATCCACGGCAGCCGCAATCGAAAAGCTCTCAAATACCGGGATGTCCTGCCCTGCATTTGCGATCTGCTGATAGGCATAGACCTGCTCCGCACCGTCCACCTTAGACCAACCCAGACGACTCATCTGGGCATCGATGCTCTGAGCAGCCGGTGATTCAATGGCGGCAATATCGTTCGCGATCTGCACAAACAGCCAGCAGTTTTCACTGGCTGCATCCACATGGATCACCGGATCCTTGGTATAGCTGTGCCCGGGCAGCAGGTGATATTCATTGGTCTGGACACGATTGGATTCATCTGTTACATATGTACCATCCGGAGCAACCGCAGCCTCGTCCAGTGTAATGGCGACCCTGCCCACCGTAAAGGTATTTGTTACATGATCCTGAGCAGTCAGGTATGCAACCGTACACATGACAGAGGATACCACCAAAGCCGCACCGCACAGTGCAGCAACCACTGTTTTTTTCATTGTTTTCATTTTAGAAAACCTCCTTAGATGATATATGGGAAGCCTCTTCGGCATTGCCCCAAGATCGTTGTCCGGCAGAGCCTGCCTTGCTCTGTCGGGATGCACCGGGAGCCTTACGACGATCGGTGAACAGCTCCGGAACAAAAATGAGTATCAAAAGGATCGCTCCCCCTGCACAGGAACACAATCTTCCGGACGGAGTCTGGATATAGCTGGCCGCATACCCCAGATACGGTACCATGAATACCGGCTTGCCGATCACATTCTCTTCCTGTACCGGCTCGATATCTGCCGAGGTGTTGGCATCGCCTTTCGTTCGGTAGCAGATGCCACCATCCTGCTGTATGATCTCCACCACCCGATGCGTCGCTGCGGTATGCTCATTGAGCATAAAGGTGATAGGGTCACCGGGATTGATCCCGCTGCGGTCTGTCCGCTGAACATAGATCAGCGACCCCACCGGATATTCCGGCTCCATAGAGCCCGACCGCACGGCAAAGGCCTGCAGACCCACCAGTCGTCCGCCTGCCAGCAGTACCGCCATGATCGCCACTGCCGCCACCAAAACCGTTGTGACGGCATCCCAAACTTTTCTCACTTTTCCATTCATCTGTCATTTCCCTTCATTTCATTACACTTCCTTGTGGAAGGGGATCAAAATGGGTTTTGCCTGTATATTCTACCCAACTGTGGCTGTCGAGTTTTATCAAATACAAGTCCTGCACAAAAATTTTTCACCTCCGGTATCCCGTTGGAGCCGACAAAAAAATCGTCCCTTACCGAAGTAAGGGACGATTTTTCTACGATCAGCAGGTGATCTTGCACACGCTGCCATCTTTTGTCTTGGAGATTTGGATCTTGGCGGGAATGGTTTCCGCCAGTCGTTCCACATGGGAGATGATGCCCACCATGCCGGAGCTGCGCCGGATGCCGTTCAGGATCTCCAGTGCATCGTCAATGGATTTGCGATCCAGAGAGCCGAACCCCTCATCGATGAACATCGCCTCCAGTCGGACTCCGCTGCCCTGCGCCTGAACCACGGTGGAAAGCCCGATGGCAAGGCTCAGCGACAGCAGGAACTTCTCGCCGCCGGACAGGGTGGTCACGCTCCTGCGTCCGTTGTGATCGGCAACCTCCAGCTCCAGACCGCGCTTTCTGGCAGAGCCCGACGACTCATTGGTGCGGTAGAGCTGATACCGACCGCCGTAGACTGTCCTGAGCAGCTGATTGGCGGCAGCGGTGATGGAGGTGAGCATGACGCCAAGCACATACCGCTGCAGGCTGATGCCGTAATCCCCTCGGATGCGCTTTGCAAAGACCACAGCCTCATCGCACTTTGCCCGTTTTTCGCCGTAAGCTTTGGTGCGTTTTTCCAGATCCTCTGCATCCTTTTCCATGGTCTTCCGGCGGCTGTTTCTGAGCACATAGACCTCGTTCAGGTCGCTCTGCTGCTTTTGCGCCTGCTCCAGTCGCTGCTTTGCCCCCTGCACATCCGGCTGCTGCCGGTCTTGGAGCTGCGCCTGCTTTTCCGCTACTTCTCTTGCGGCATTGGCAAGATCGGTGCGGAACTGGATCAGTGCCGTTCTGCGCCGCTGAAGGGCCGCCGTATCCATGCAGGCTGCCTGATACTGGGCATCGTTTTGGAACCCTGCATCCGTCCGAGCCTGCTCCCATCTGCATCTATGCTCGTCAAACTCTTCCGACGCAGCCTCCAGGTTCTTCCGGCTGCGCTCAAGCCCCATACGGGATGCTTGCAGATTGCCCTGAGCATCCTGCATCCTCTGCTGCAGCTCCGTTTCCGTCCGCTCAAAGTCACCGATCGCCTTTTCAAGTCCCTGTGCCGCTGCAAGCAGCTGCTGCAGATTGTCGATCCCCGGGATCCGCTGGGCTTTGACCTGCTTGTACTCCGTCACTGCCACCGCATAATCCTGCTGTTTCTGGGTGAGCACGCTCTGCGCAGATTTATAGTCTTCATCTGCCTCCATATAGCCTTTTCGGGCAGCATCCTCCTGTCTGATGGCAGCCGTCCTGTCTTGGGCGCAGCGTTTCAGCTCGTCCTCGGTCACATGCCCCTCCGCAGGGCGCGCCGGTGCCGGATGGGACAGGCTGCCGCAGACCGGACAAGGTGCTCCGTCGGTGAGCTTTTCCGCCAGAATGCTGCCGATACCGGACAGATACAGCATCTGCACATGCTCAAATGTTTCCGATGCCTGCTGCTGCATCCGGATCGCCTGCTCCCACCGGCTGCGTGCGTGGCAGCGCTTTTCCTCCGCCTTATCAGACCGGATCTTGGCATCCTGTAAGGCAGCCTTCGCCTGATGCCCCTGCTGCTCCTTCTGCCCGAGGGCTTGATAGACCCCCTCGGCATTGTTCAGCAGCACCAGATCCTGCGTATTCCGCAGGTGACGCTGCCGGTCATTTTCGTGGCATGCCTGCCGCTGCTGAACCTCCTGCGCGGTGCGCTGTGCGCCCAGCACCGCCTGCTGCGCTTTTTCCACTTCCTTCTGCTCACGCAGCAGCTTTTGGTGCGCCAGCTCATACTGATGATAGTCCCCGGTGATCCGCTCTGCCGCATCCGCCCAATTCAGGATGACCTCCTCCTGATCGGCAGCGGACACCTTGGGCAGCAGGGCATTCAGCCGTTTTTTCAGCTCATCCAGCTGCTCAAATTCCCGATTTTCCAGCAGCAGCTTATCCCATTCCTGCTTGCAGTCCTGAACCTCTTTGGTCAGCGCATTCAGCCGCTGCAAAAGCTCTTCCACCTGAACCGACTCCTCCGCGGTCATCTCCCGGAGCTGCTCAAGCCCCTGACAGCCATAGCCGTTCAGCTTATCCTGAATGAGCATCCGCTCCTGATCCAGCTGCTTGCTCTCGGCATCCGCCTGCTCATAGAGCCTGACGGCGATCTTCTGCCATCGCTGCGCATGGAACAGGGTCACAAGGATCTTTTCCTTCTCCTCCGAGCCGGAGACCAACAGCCTTTCAAACTGCCCCTGAGGCAGGATGATGACCTGCCGGAACTGCTCATAGGTCAGCCCGATGAGCTGATTTGCCATCTCATTGAGAAAGGACGGCTTATCCTTGGCATCCGGCAGCGGGACAAATGTCCCATCCTTCAGGATCTGACATTCACAGGTGGCATTGTATTCCGACAGCAGCTTTTTCTCCGGAGTTTCCACCGCCTTGCGTCTTTTCTTCGGCTTGAACCCCCGATAAAAGCGATAGCGCTCTGCGCCGCTTTCGAAGATGTACTCCACAAAGGTTTCGTCCGTATCCGCCGCCTGCTTGCAGCGCATCACCGGCAGCTCTCCGCGCAGTCCGCCGCTGGATCTTCCATAGAGGGCATAGCACATGGCATCCAGAATGGTGGTCTTGCCGGCTCCTGTTTCGCCGCAGATCAGGAACAGACCGTTCTTTTCCAGTTTGGTAAAATCCACGAATTGTTCCTGCATATACGGGCCGAAACACTGAAATCGCACGGAAATCGGTTTCATTGGACATCCTCCTTCTGGGTCTGCGCAAGTGCCTGAGCAAATCTCTCCATTTCCTCCTCTGAGGGGGCATATTGGTAGCACTCGGCAAAGAATTTGCACATGATATCGGTTTCATCCAGACTTTCCAGTTCTTCAACGGACAAAGATGAGGTTTCCTCCTCCGAGTCCACACGCTTTCCGATCAGCTCCAGAAGATAGGGAAAACGCTCCTTCAGATCCGCCTGCAGCTCCAGACCTGCATAGCGGTCGGTCACATGCAGCCGGAGATAATCCTGCTGCAGATCCGTTCTGGCGATCAGCTCCTCATAGGTTCCTGTCGCGCTCTGCCGATCCCTGAGCAGGGGCAGCTCCACAAAGGTCTGCTCCATGGTGTCGGTATCCACCAGAACGACGCCCTTCTTCTGGCTCTCCTCCGCACCGAAGGAGTACTTGATGGGGCTGCCGCTGTAACGGATATGGGGTGCGATCACCTGAGGCTTGTGGATATGCCCCAGTGCCACATAGTCAAAGCCTGCAAACACATCCTTGGAAACCGCCGTGGCAGAGCCGACCTTTGCCGATCGGTCTGAGTCGGAAAGCTCCGCATTGACGATATAGGCATGGCTCATGACGATGTTTTTTCGGCGGGTGTCCATATTCTCACGAATGTTCCGGCAAACCACCTGATAGGCATCCTCCTGCGAGCGGATCTGCTCCTGATCCTCCGGAAACAGGGCGATGACCTCGTCCCGGGTGAAATAGGGCAGGCTGTAAACCGCCGTCTTTCCGCCGTCCAGCAGGATCGGCTCCGGATCCCGCTCCAGTCTGCCGGTGACATACATGCCGGATCCCCTCAGCAGCTCCCGGCAGGACGAGAGCCGTGCCGCACTGTCGTGATTTCCTGCGATGAGGATGAATTTTACCCCCAGTCGGGCGCACAGTGTGGTGGCAGCATCGTTGAACAGCCGGATGGCATCGGCATTGGTGACGCTGCTGTCGTAGATGTCCCCTGCACACAGCACCGCCTCCACCTGCTCCTTCCGGATCAGCTCATACAGCCTGTCGAGGAAGTATCTCTGGCTGTCCTCATAGCTGCCAGAGCCCAGCGGCATGCCAAAATGCCAGTCGGATGTGTGAATGATTTTCATAGCCTGTCCCCTTTCCCCAAGAAAAACACAAATCTGCAAATATCTTCTCAAAATCAGAATAAACAGCAAAAAATCCCGTATTCTTGTTTTCTATTATACTGTTCCGGCAGGAAAAAGTAAAGCCGGAAGGTTCCGGTTTCCCGGGATCTTCCGGCTGTGCACGGACTGATCCGGCACGCACATGCAAAAAAGCAGCCGTCCCCACCGGAAACGGCTGCAAGCTGATTTACTTTGCAGGGGGTGCTTTTTTCTGGAGCTGTGCCTGCTTGACGATGTCGCCCACACCATCGAGAACTACGGTAGGACGGTAGGCAAATGTCCTGAGGGTTTCCATCGTGGATACACCGGACAGCACCAGAATGGTGGACATGCCGCTTTCCATGCCGGAAACGATATCCGTATCCATCCGATCGCCCACCATGACGGCCTCGGAAGAATGGCAGCCCAGCAGACGCAGACCCGTGCGCATCATCAGCGGATTGGGCTTGCCGCAGAAATATGCCTGCGTGCCCGTTGCCTTTTCGATGGGAGCGACCAATGCCCCACAGGCAGGTGCGATGCCGTTTTCGATGGGGCCGGACAGGTCGGAGTTGGCGCCGATCAGCTTTGCGCCCCTCATCACAAGATTGGTAGCTTTGGTCAGGGTGTCCAGAGAATATGCCTTTCCCTCGCCCATGACCACATAGTCCGGGTTCACATCGTTCATGGTGATGCCTGCATCATACAGGGCATTGAACAGACCTGCCTCGCCGATGGCATACACCGAACATCCGGGAGATTGCTCCTTGAGGAAGGCAGCCGTTGCCAGCGCACTGGTATAAAAATGCTTTTCCGGCACATCCAGACCCATGCGCGCCAGCTTTTGCTGGAGCTCTCTGGGGGTGGAGCCGCTGTTATTGGTCAGGAACAGGAATTCCTTCTTCTCACGGTGCAGCCAGTCGATAAACTCCGCAACACCGGGTAAAATCTTATTTCCATGGTAGATGACTCCATCCATATCGCAGATAAAGCCCTTTTTTTCTTCAAACTGAATCATATAGAATCCTTTCTATTGATATATTCCTTAGATATTCTCATTACAAGATTATTATATCGGACACATCTGCCAAAACAATCAAAGACATTTGAATTCTATGTAAAGTTTCGGTAAACTGCCGTCCCATGGGTCACTGGGCTTTGGGTGTATCCGTCACCCGATCAAGCTGTTTCAGCGACCCTACCACCAGATAACGGGCATCCTGATATTCATAAGAGCAGGTGGACAGCAGCACAGAGTGTTCCACCGTGCTCAGATCCGTTTCGATGGGATATACCGACCGATCCTGCACATCCTCCAGGAATTTCCGATATGCGTCCTCGGAATAGGGGAACCGATAAATATCCGAGTCTGCATCCGTCTGGAGGACACCGATCACATCCACCCGATAGTCCGCATCCGGTGTGAGCAGGTACATGACCGGGTGTTCCTTGTAAAATTCCTCGCTCTGATACTCTGCAAGCACCGCAAACATGCTGTCGTTGTTCATATTGTGCCCGTAGATGATGCTGTTGTGATCCTTGAACTCCCCATCGCTGCGATAGTCCATAAAGATCGAGCCGGAGTGATTGTAGTTGCCGTCGAGCATCCGGCGCAGGTAATAGTCGTTGTCCTGTGCCTGAACAATGGGATAATTCAGCGTGGTATCCGGGCAGTAGATCCATCCCACCACATCCTCATTCTCCTGAAGCAGTGCGTCAAAATCCACCTCAATGGGAGCCGTTTCCTTGGGAACCGAAGGCTCGGTGGCATCGGGAGCGGGCTTTTTTGTGTCGGACTGCTTGACAAATTTGTCTGTTGTCGCGGCATAGACCTTTTCCGCCTGAGAATACGCGCTGTAAATGGAGTAGATCTGATAGCCGGAATAGCACATCACACCCAGACAGATCACCAACAGAACACTTCTTAAAAACTTTTTCATATCGTATTCCATCTTTCAGACGGAAACCTCCTATTTGATTATAGCTGCATTATATCACACCGCTGCGGAAAATAACAAATGAATTTATTGTGATTTTATCACGGAAGGGATCGGATCTCCGGGTTATACTAAAGGCACTTAAACGGAAGGAGCTATTGATTATGGCTATCATGGAATTGAACAACGAACTGTTTCAGCAATCTGTAAATGAGGGCGAAAAGCCCGTTCTGGTGGACTTCTGGGCACCTTGGTGCGTCTACTGCCGCCGTATCGCTCCGGCATACGAGAAGATCGGCGATCAGTACTCCGATGACATCGTGGTTGCAAAGGTGAACATCGACGAAAATCCCGAGCTTGCCGCCAAGGAGCATATCGAGGTCATTCCCACACTGGTGCTCTACCACAAGGGTCAGGCTCTGGGCTCCATTGTGGCACCCGAGTCCAAGGCAGCCATTGAAGAATTCATCCAAGAGCATATGGGCTGAGCCCGGGAGGATATATGGATCACATTTATGACATGATCATCGTCGGCGGCGGGCCCGGCGGCTACACGGCGGCGCTGTACGCCGCCCGTGCAGGACTGGACACCCTGATCGTCGAGCGGCTCTCCGCCGGTGGTCAGATGGCTCTCACCGCTCAGATCGACAACTACCCCGGATTTGACGAGGGCGTAGACGGCTTTACTCTGGGGCAGAAGATGCAGGCAGGTGCCGAGCGTTTCGGCGCCAAGTCCGAGATGGCCGATGTGCTGAAACTGGATCTCAAATCCGAGATCAAGGTGGTGGAAACCTCCGAAGGCACCTTCTACGGCCGCACCGTCGCCATCTCCACCGGTGCCGCCCATCGGGAACTGGGTCTGCCCAACGAGCAGTCCCTCATCGGCAGAGGCGTCAACTACTGCGCCGCCTGTGACGGCATGTTCTATCGGGGCAAGACCGTCGTGGTGGTCGGCGGCGGAAACACCGCTGCCGCTGATGCGCTGCTGCTGTCCAGAGTGGCAAAGAAGGTCATCCTTGTCCACCGTCGGGACACCATGCGCGCCACCAAGATCTACCACAAGCCCCTGTTGGAGGCAGAAAATGTGGAATTCCACTGGAACAGTGCCGTTTCCGAACTTTTGGCTGAGGAAAAGCTCTATGCCGTAAAACTTCGGGATGTGAACACCGGCGAAGAAACCGTGGTAGAAACCGACGGTATCTTCGTGAGCATCGGCAGAAAGCCCACCACCGCTCTGGTGGAAGGACAGCTGGAGCTGGATGCCGCAGGCTATATCGTCGCCGGAGAGTCCACCCAGACCAACATCCCCGGTGTATTTGCAGTGGGTGATGTGCGCACCAAGCAGGTTCGTCAGGTGGTGACTGCCGTTGCAGACGGCGCCGTTGCCGTGCATCAGGCGGAGGAATATCTAGCCAGTCTTCATGACTAAACTCATTTGTCTATAAAGGAACACCGTCCATCTTCCGATGGGCGGTGTTTCTTTTACGGTCGGATGCCTCTGGCATCAGCTTTGTTTCATTTCGTCGATGGCTTTGGCAATGGTGCAGTTTCCGTGGAATTTGCAGCTTTCATAGCAGCAGTCCACCTCCGTCACTTCCCCCTGCTCCACAGCCACCTCCACCAGTCGGCTTGCATCCAGCTGTCTGCAATATCCGGTCAGATATCTTTCTTCCATGGCTCCTCCACTACGCAGTATCCCATATGCCCCAGACGCACTCCGTCCCCGGCTACATCCAGAAGATTGTGCCCCAGCAGCACCCTGCCTGCCGGAATGTCCCAGTTGTCCGAGCTGCGGTTGATATAAATTTTCAGGGTCTTTCCCTGATAACTTCTGGTAAAGCCCAGTTGAAGATTGGCGGCTCGGAAGAATTGGATGTCCCCCAATCTCAGCACCGGACTGTCCTTGCGGAGCCTGCCCAGACGGCGGTAGTGCTCGTGCAGCTGCTGCTCCTGTCTTCCCCATGGGAAGGTGCGCCTGCAAAAGGGATCTCCATAGCCTTCCATGCCGGCCTCGTCCCCATAGTAGATACTGGGTGCGCCGGGCAGCATGAATTGCAGGAAGGAGGCTGCCTGGAGCCGCTCCATGGCGGTGATCCACTGGCTCCTGCTCAGGCGGCGCGCCGCCTTCTCCTCCCGATCCCCGTCGAAATCATCCATCAGCGCCGTGAGGATCCGCGGGGTGTCGTGGGTGCCCAGTAAATTCATGGTGCATGCCATCACCTGCGGCGGATAATTCTCCACAATGCCCATGACCGTATCCTTCAAGCCCCGTCCATCGTCCATTTTTCTGAAAAAGTTGATGATCGCCCTTCGGAACGGGTAATTCATGGGCGAATCCAGTTCGGCATCTACAAAATACCGCCTTCTGGTATCATAGGCGATTTTGTTGGAGGCATCCTCCCACACCTCGCCGATCAGCAGTGCCTGCGGATCGATCGCGCGGATCCTGTTTTTCAGCCGCAGGACAAACTCATCCGGCAGCTCGTCCACCACATCCAGTCGGAACCCGTCTGCCCCCAGTTTCATCCAGTGGGCAACCACGCTGTCTTCCCCGTCGATCACATACTCCATAAAGCTCGGGGTCATCTTCTTTATGGTGGGCAGGGTATCAAAGCCCCACCAGCTGTGGTAGGAATCGGGGTAGTCGTAGAAGGTGTACCAGTCGTAAAAGGGCGACTGCTGGGACTGATACGCTCCCGTCCCGGGGAATGTCCCCTCTTTGTTGAAATACAGGCTGTTGGAGCCGGTGTGGGAATACACCCCGTCCAGAACCACCTTCATTCCCCGCTTGTGGGCTGCCTGACACAGGGCTGCAAAATCCGCCTCCGTCCCAAGCATGGGATCCGGGGTCTTGTAATCTCCTGTGTCGTAGCGGTGAGAGGAGAAGGATTTGCTGATGGGGTTGAGATAGAGGATCTCCACCCCGAGATCTGCCAGATAATCCAGTTTCTCGGTGATCCCCTGAAAATTTCCCCCGTAAAAATCGTTGTTCAGCACCTCGCCATCCTCCGTGGGCTGCCAGAAGACCTCCTCGTTCCAGTCCTTGTGGAGGATATACGGCTCCAGTTTTCCCGTCAGATCCACCTGTCCGGACTTGCAGAACCGATCCGGGAAGATCTGATAGATCACAGCCCCCTTCGCCCAGTCCGGCGTGGTGAACTCAGCAGGGATGCAGCTGATCTGCCACAGATCCCCTGCCTCCATATTGGTATCGCTGCCCTGCCGGAACAGACGGAAACCTCCGTCCGGCTTGGAGATGTAGAAATAGTAAAAATACAGCCCCGGCTCATCAATGCACATATCGCCGGAATAGATCTCATATGCTCCATCCCTGCCCGAAAGCTCCAAGGGGAACTGTCTGCATGCCTCGCCGTTTTCCCTCTGGAGCAGGCACTGCACCTGCGTGGTGGGAACCGTGACCGGGATCTTGATATGCAGTCGGCATCGCTGCCCCGGTGTCAGCGTACCGAAGGGGTCTTTATACTGCAACTGCTTGCTGTCGAACAGAATTCGCATCGCATGTTCTCCTAGGGTTTGTTGAAATTTTTCCAAAAAGACACCACAAAGGGTCTGTTTCCAGACCCTTTGTGTATCTGTCTTATGATTTGCGGCACATGGTCTTGAACAGCTCCATGTACTTGTCCGCAGGCACATCCCAGCTGAAATCCGTGGTCATGCCCCGATATTGCAGATTTTCAAATGCCGGACGATCCTGCTCATACAGTTTCAGGCACCGTTTCAGCGCCCACAGGAAATCGTCGCCGTTATAGCTCTGGAAACTGTATCCCAGACCGTTCAGACCGTGGTCATCCACTCCGGGAACCGTATCCTTCAGTCCTCCGGTGGCATGCACCACCGGCACCGTGCCATAGTGCATGGCATTCATCTGGCTCAGACCGCAGGGCTCGGATTTGGAGGGCATCATATAGATATCGCCGCCGGCATACATCCGGGAGGCCAGTGCCAGATTAAAGGTGATCTTGGCGCAGACCCGATCGGGATACTCTGCCTCCAGCCCCCGGAAGAAACTCTCGTACTGGGCCTCGCCGGTGCCGAGAATGGCGATCTGGACAGTTTCCTCGTTGAGGAGTCTTCTTGCAATATAGCACAAAAGATCCAGTCCTTTGTGACCTGCAAGCCGGGTGACCATCACCAAAAGCGGCACATCCGGCTCCACCGGCAGTCCAAGCTCCGCCTGAAGAGATGCCTTGCACTTTGCCTTGCCTTCCCGGAAGGTGTCGGCATTGTAGTGGGCAGGCAGGGCAGGGTCTTTCTCAGGATTGAAGGTGTTCACATCGATGCCGTTGGTGATGCCGGTCAATTTCCACGCATTTCCGGCGATGACGCTGTCGAGTCCGTGGGAATAATAGGGGTACATCAGCTCCCGGGAATAGGTCTCGGACACCGTGGTGACCATGTCACAGGTTTCGATGGCCCCCTTCATCACATTCACCGAGCCATTCATATCCAGACAGCTGCGGTACGCCCACGGCAGCTGGAGCACATCGTCAAAGAAACCGGCATCCGCCCATCCCTGATATTCGATGTTGTGGATGGTGTACATGCACTTGGTATCCGGGAACATGGGACGGTACACGGCCTTGAGATAGGTGGGAACCATGCCGCACTGCCAGTCGTTGCACTGGATCACATCAGGGATCAGTCCCATGGTGGACATGGCATCCAGACAGGCCTTGGAGAAGAAGGCAAACCGCTCGCCGTCGTCCCCTTCGCCGTAGATCGCACCCTCACGGGCGCCGAAATAGTACTCGCTGTCTATAAAATACACCGTGACACCGTCATGACGGTTGGTCTGGCGCAGGACACCTGCATACTGTTTCCGCCAGCCCAGATGCACCTGGAATTCAGCCTCCAGAGCAACGGTATAGTTGGGATTTTCCTTGATCTTTTTGTAATAGGGCAGCATCAGGAATACCTGATTGCCCTCGATCCTGGAAAGCGCCGCAGGCAGCGCCTCCATCACATCCCCCAGACCGCCGGATTTTACATATGGTGCGCCTTCCGACGCTAAGATGGCAATTTTCATACCGTTTCGCCTCGTTTGATAATAATCGGGTTCTGAGGTGTGCCGATGAGCTTGGAGCCCGGGCGAACCGTGACATTTTTATCAAGGATCACACATTTCAGCTCGCTGTTTTCACCGACCACCGAGTCATTCATGATCAGGCAGTCCGACACATCCGAACCTGCTCCCAGAACCACCTGACGGAACAGGACGGAATGCTTTGCCGTGCCCTCCAGCAGGCAGCCATCCGCCACCACGCAGTTTTCGATGTGGGTATTCTCCCCGTAGTAGCTGGGAACACGGTCGCGAACCTTGGTGTAGATGGGACGATCCCGGAACAGTCCGTCCCGCACATCCTTATCCAGCAGTGCAAGGTTTGCCTTGTAATACTCCTCCGTGGACTCCACAAACAGGGCGACCCCGTCGAATTCATAGACATTCACGCTGAGTTTCTTCTGCTGCCACAGGGGCAGGATCAGATCCCGCTCAAACCGGTAGCAGTTGCGGGCAACCAGATATTCCACATGCTCGATCAGCAGTTTCTTCTGGATGATGAACATCGCCATGGATGCATCGTATTCCTCCGATGCGGCATAATCCACAGCCATATCCTCGATCTCGCCGTTTTCGTCCAGTTTAATGGCAAGATCCAGCTGTTTTTTTCCGTTTGCAATGCCTTTTTTGGCAATGATCGTCATATCTTTTCCGCTGGCGATATGGGCCTCCACTACCTTGTTGAGATCCATATTGCACAAGACCCCTGCATCGGACAGCACCACATAGCTGTCGTCAGAGCCTTTTTCCAGATAGCTCATGGCGGCATGGAGTGCCTCCATCTTGCCCCGGTAGCCGGAGGTCGCACTGAGGGAGAAGGGCGTCAGATACTCAAGTCCGCCGTCCTGCAGCTCCAGATCCCACTCCTCGCCGGAGCCGATGTGTGCCATCAAAGACTGGTAATTGTATCGGGAAATGATGCCGATGCGGCGAATATTGGCATTGGACATATTCGACAGGGTGAAATCGATCTGGCGGTAGCGGCCGCCGTAGGGAAGGCTCGCAATGGTGCGCTTGTTGGTCAGCTCGCCAAGGGAGCTGTCATAGATATTGGCAAAAATAATTCCCTGAATGGTCATATCCGCTTACCTCCTTATAGCATCTCGCCGGGCAGGAGCACTGAACCGGCAGCCACAACGGCATTCTTGTGGGTGACGCTGATCTTCTTCTTTTCGTCAGGGCCGAATGTTCCGCCCACCACGGCGCCGCGGCAGATCTGGGTGCCTTCACCGATGATGGCATGACGGACAACGGCACCGGGGGCAATGGAAACACCGGGCATGATCACCGAGTCCTCCACCAGAGCCCCTTCGCCCACGGAGCATCCCACGGAAATGATGGAATGGCGGACGGTGCCATAGACCTCAGAGCCCTCTGCAATAAAGCAGTTGACGGTCTTCGCAGCCTCATCTATGTAGGAAGAGGGCAGGGCGCTGTTTCGGGCATAAATCTTGAATTTCTCGTCGCCGCGGATGTTGAATTCCGGTTCCCTGCCCAAAAGCTCCATATTGGCCTCCCACAGGGAGTCGATGGTGCCCACATCCTTCCAGTAGCCGTTGAAGGTATATGCCATCAGCTTGTGGCCGTCTGCAAGGAGCTTGGGGATGATGTTCTTGCCGAAGTCATTGGAGGAGGTGGGATCCTCTTCGTCGTTGATGAGTGCCTCGCGCAGGACTTTCCAGTTGAACACATAGATGCCCATGGAGGCATTGGTGGACTTGGGCTTGGCAGGCTTTTCCTCAAATTCATAGATGGAGCAGTCCGGATTGGTGTTGAGGATGCCGAAACGGGATGCCTCTGCAAGGGGCACATCCCGGACGGCGATGGTGCACGATGCCTCGCTCTTTTCGTGATAGGCGATCATGGCTGCATAGTCCATCTTATAGATATGGTCGCCGGAAAGCACCACCACATAATCCGGATCGAACCGATCCACAAAATCGATATTCTGGTAGATGGCATTGGCAGTGCCCTTGTACCAGCCGCTCTTTTTGTCGTGACGCTCATAGGGCGGCAGGATCTGGGCGCAGCTGTGGGTCTTGTTCAGACCCCAGGGCTGTCCGTTGCCGATGTATTCGTTCAATTCCAAAGGCTGATACTGGGTCAGGATGCCCACGGTATCGATGCCGGAGTTCACGCAGTTGCTCAGTGGGAAGTCGATGATGCGGTATTTGCCGCCAAAGGGTACCGCAGGTTTTGCGGTTTTCTCTGTAAGGACCTTCAGTCTGCTGCCCTGGCCGCCGGCCAGGAGCATTGCGATGCATCGCTTTTTATGGAAGTACATGGTCACAGCTCCTTTGTTTGTTGTTTTTCATTTACTTCTGTGGATCCGGATCTTCGCGGACATAGAAGGCCGCACTCATGGGAGCCACCCGGAATTTGCCGGAATAGGTATAGGCTCCATAGGGGGCTTTTTCTGCCCGAACCGGAGGCAGTTCCGTGGCATTGCCGCCGTATTTCCGATCATCCGATGAGAAAACGCAGCGGTATGTGCCCTGCTCCGGCAGACCCAGACAATAGTCCTGACGGACGACTGGGGTAAAATTGAGAATACAGATCAGCTCCTTGCCCTGCCGGTCGATCCGTCGGAAGGACAAGATGCTGTGATCTCTGTCATCAGGCTGGATCCAGACAAAGCCGTTCCAGCTGCGATCGTCGCTCCACAATGGAGCATTGCGCAGATAAAAGTGGTTCAGATCCCGGGCATAGGCCTGCATCTGGCGATGGCGGTCATAGCCAAGGAGCATCCAATCCAGACTCTGGTCTGCATTCCACTCGATAAACTGACCGAATTCGCCGCCCATGAACAGCAGTTTCTTGCCTGGGTGCGCCATCTGATAGCCCAAAAGCAGCCGCAGGTTGGCAAACTGCCAGTCGTATTCTCCGGGCATTTTGCTCAGCAGCGAGCCCTTTCCGTGCACCACCTCGTCATGGCTCAGGGGCAGCACATAGTTTTCCGCAAAGGCATAGCTCATGGGGAAGGTGATCTTGTCATGGTTGTGCTTGCGCCGCAGGGGATCCAGACGGAAATATTCCATGGTATCGTTCCGCCATTCCATGTTCCATTTGAACAAAAAGCCCAGTCCGTCCACAAAATCCGGCTTTGTCACCAGAGGATATGCGGTAGACTCCTCGGCGATCATGATGACGCTGGGGCGCATCTGGAAACATGCCTTGTTCAGCTGGCGCAGAAAGGCGATGGCCTCCAGATTTTCGTGTCCGCCGTAGCGGTTCGGCTTGTAGTTGGGCCGGTCGTAGTCCAGATACAGCATGGAGCTGACCGCATCCACCCGAAGTCCGTCGATATGGTATTCCTTCAGCCAGAAAACGGCATTGGAGATCAGGAAATTCTTCACCTCCGGACGGCCGTAATCAAAGATCCGCGTGCCCCATCTGGGGGACTCGTTCATATCGGGATCCGAAAGCTCATAGGTGCATGTCCCGTCAAATTCATACAGACCGTATTCATCCTTGGGGAAGGATGCCGCTGCCCAATCCAAAATCACCCCGATGCCTGCCCGGTGCAGGGTGTCCACCAGTGTCATCAGATCCTTGGGCGAGCCGAACCGAGAGGTGGGCGCATAGTAGCCCGTGACCTGATAGCCCCAGCTTGGGCCATAGGGATATTCGGCAATGGGCATCAGCTCCACATGGGTGTAGCCCATATTCTTTGCATAGTCGGCGATCTGGGGTGCAAGCTCTGCATAGGAATACGCAGATCCATCCTTCTTCCGCCGCCATGACCCCAGATGCAGCTCATAAACATTCATGGGTGCATCCAGTGCCGAGCTCTGCGCCTGCCGGGCAAAGTAGCCCTTGTCATGCCATGCAAACCCCGACAGATCGCAGATCACACTGGAGGTATCCGGCGCACGGCAGGTACGAAAGCCCACAGGATCCGCCTTGTAAACGGAAGTCCCGTCATGATGCTCCACCAGATATTTGTATGCATCGCCCTCTTTGGCATAGGCAGACCAGACCTCCCACACACCTCGGGCAAATTTGATCATGGGCAGATCGGAGCCATTCCAGAAATTGAAATCGCCCACGACGCTCACCGATCTTGCATTGGGCGCCCAGACCCGAAATACAAATCCGTCCTGTCCGTTTCTGCTCTGCCGGTGGCAGCCCAGAAATTCATATGCGTATGTATTGGTACCGGTGTGGTACTCCTCTAAAAAGGTGCGAAGCTGATCGTTCATCGGGAGATTTCCTCGCTTTCGTTGTCAGGTTTTGTGTACCAAAATGAACACACCCTGTGTGTAAAAGGGTTAAATGAACCCATGAATAACATAACACATTTTTTTCCAATGTGGAAGAGTCATTTTATCTAAAATCGTTCGTCCGTTTTCGTCATTTCCCACATGCACCCTGCATAAAGCTACGAATAAACAGCTGTTTTTACACATTTTTGGCAAAAATCATGTCAAATTCTGTATACACGCCGTCCAGTTTTTCGGCAGTGTTTCGGGCACATCCAGAGGATTGAGCTGCTTTTCGTACCAGATCACGCCAAGCCAGCGTCCCATTTTGTATCCGCAGTTTTCAAATGTAGTGCGGTAGGTATAGCCCATCGCCTGATGGAAATCAGCAGACGGACGGTTCTCCGTGGTGATCAGCGCATAGATCATCCGGTAGCCCTGCCGGGTCAGGATCTGCTCCAAGACCCCGTAAAGCGCCCTGCCCACGCCTCGTCCCTGCGCCTGAGGTGCCAGATAGATGGACACCTCCGCACACCAGCTGTATGCCATGCGCTCCCACGGAGCCCCTGCATAGGCATAGCCCAGCACTGCGCCGTCCTCTTCCCACACAAGCCACGGGAACTGCGCCACATGCTGCCGGAACCGCTGCAAAAATTCCTCCTCGGTGGGAACGGTATATTCAAAAGAGTATGTGGTATTTTCCACATAAGGTGCGTAGATCCTGCGCATTTCGGGCAGGTCTGCCTCCCGAGCCGGTCGAATGGACATCTGGTTTCCTCCTCGTATCGTGTTTGTTCTGTTACCCTCATTTTATCTGCACAGGCTCCCTGCGTCAAGGTTGACACTGCCGGAAAATTTGCTTAAAATAAATTTCAATACACCGCACCCGGACAGGGCTGCATCCCCTGCGGATGCCTTCCCCCTGCTGCGGATGCATGGATCTACTGGGGAGGTTTTTTATGGAATGTCTGCATATGAGCGGCGCCGGAAACGATTTTATGGTCATCGATGCCCGAGGCTGCGATCCGGATTTTTCGCATCTGGCATTGACCCTGTGCGCCAAGACGGGTGCCGACGGCTTTATGGCGGTGGACACATCGGACAAGGCGGATTTCAAGCTGCATTTTTACAATTCCGACGGCACCCGAGGAGAAATGTGCGGCAACGGGAGCCGCTGCATCAGCCGTTTTGCCTATGACCACGGCATTGCCGGTGCGGAAATGACCATCGAAACCGATGCCGGCATCCTCTCGAGCCTGCGTCTGGACGAGGATCACTACCGGGTCATGCTCAATCTGCCGGGACTGGTGGATCTGCACCGGCAGGGCGACATTGCCTATGTGGAGCTGGGCGATCCCGGAGTCCCCCACGGGGTGTACCACTGCAAGGGACTCAGCTGGGATCAGCGGGAGCAGCTGCGTCCGCAGATGCGCGCCCTGCGCCATGCCCCCTGTTTCCCCAAGGGCGCCAACATCAACTACTACGACTGGGTAGACGACTCCACCATCCGCATCCTCACCTTTGAGCGCGGTGTCGAGGACTTCACCCTGGCCTGCGGCACCGGCTCCGGCAGCGCCGCCGTGGTGCTGTGGCTGACCGGTCAGCTGCCGGATGGAAGGCTCACCGTGGAAAACCCCGGCGGCACGCTGAAATTTGAGATCACGGGAACCGATAAGCAGATCCGCTCCATCGGCATGTCCGGCCCTGCTCAGGTGATCGGCAGGTACGAGATCTGACAGACATAAAAAAGCCATCCATGAAAATGGATGGCTTTTCAAAATTCTTTCCACAGGTTGTTCCTAAGCTGTGGAGGAATTAAGGAGGCTGTATCAGTTTTTCAGCAATGGCAGGAAACTCTCGCCGTTTTGAGGCGCATCCACACCGAAGAAATCGCAGACCGTTGCGCCCACATCGGAAAGGCTCCGGCGCAGTCCCAGATCCACTCCGGAAACACCCTTGCGGTATACCAGAAGGGGGACATTTTCCCGGGTGTGCTTGTTGTGACCGATATCCGGATCGTTGCCGTGGTCTGCCATAACAAGCAGGATATCGTCTTCATCCAAAAGCGGCAGCATCCTGCCGATCTTTTCGTCGGCGATCTGCAGCAGCTGCTGATACCAGTTGGAGTCCTGACTGTGTCCTGCAAGGTCTGTTTCCTGAACATTGGTGCAGATGAACCCCTGCTCCATGTTCCGGATCTCCTCGATGGTCATGTCCAGAACCTCGTCCGTAGGCACGCAGGATACGCTCTTGCCCCCGTCGTTTGCAACGATGTCCGCCACCTTGCCCATCAGGGTCACGGGGATGCCTGCATTGGTCAGGATGGTGGGAGCCTGAACGCTCTTGTCCACGCCATAGCCCAGATGCAGGCAGTGGTAGCCCTGCACATAGGACTTGGATTTCACCGCATGGATACCGATGAACTTCCCTTCCCGGGTCTCCTCGGCCGCAAGAACATCCTCGATGGTGTTTCCGGTGCCGCCGAAGGGAATGACCCGGTTCACGGTTGCCACCTCCCGGACGAGCCGCCCGATCTCCAGTTCCTTTTCAAAGGAGATAAAATCCAGCGGTGCGGTGCAGTTATAAGCCATGCCGAAATCGGCATCGATATTGTCCGCTACGGTCACATAGTCATCCACCAGCAGATAGCGCAGCCCGTCGGTTTCCCGAACGACTACCTTATGCCCGTGCTGCTGCAGATGCTCCTTGATGGCATCCACCTTTTCCTGAAAGGGCTGCACCACGGGACGCTTGGGCAGGGTGCCCATGATCTCCTGATGCCCCATAAAGGTATCGGCACCCCAGTGCATCAGCTCCGAGCGGCCTGCATTGGCAGTGGGCGAGAACTTCATCTTCCCGCTTTCCTTGCCGAAGGCATTCATCAGCCCCAGTTTTTCCAAGGTGGGAAAACTGCTGTCGGGATAATCCGCCAGAATGCTGCCCAGTGTGCTGGCCACCTCGTCACCGGGTCTTGCCTCCTTGGCGTCGGCCATGGCGCCCATTCCGAATCCGTCTAAAACAATTACGATAAATCTTTTCATTTCTCATTCCCCAGGCTGTCATAAACGCCTACGATCTCCGGCCGACCGCCGGCAATGCCGTCGATCAGCACCACATCACTACGAGTTACAAAAATCTGAAAGCGGAACGCCATGACCACGGTTTCGCCCACGGTGCAAGGCTGATCCAGACCAAAATGATAATCGATGCTCTCCATACTGGGCGCAATGACCCGCATGGGGCGCATGGATGCTGCATCGGTGCCCACCAGTGCATGCTCCACATGGCTCCTGCGGTAGAAACCGCCGCCGTAGCAGTAGCCCAGTCCGTCAAAATTGTGGGAAACCTCGCTGATATAGGCAACGCAGCTCTTTTCCGGAAGATCCTGATGGACATGTGCAGGGGTGGTTCCGGTGAGTCCATGACCGGGCTCGCCGCAGTTGCAGCCATACTGTGCCATCAGCTCCAGTGTCCGCACACAGGTGGCAGAGGGGGTATTGACGATCTCCGGCTCGATGCCCCTGTCCCGAAGGATCTGGCGAGCCTTCAGCACCGTTTGCAGATTGGCGGTGGGCAGGATGTCCCCCGCCTGCTCATCATACAAAAAACAGGGGAAGGAGGTGATGCCTGCCACACGGATCCCGGGCAGATCCCGGATCTCCTCCAGAAATTCCGGCAGCTGCTCCAGACAGATGCCTGCCGTCTGACCGGAATAGATCATGTCCCCCTCACCGTAGACCCGGACAAGGATCTTCTGCTCCCTGCCCAATTCCGCCGCTGCGCGGCTGATGGAGCGCACCTTCTCGGCGGTATAGACCGTGATGACCTCCGGCCCGTATTCCACGACCCTGCGGATCATGGCCTCCGGGATCTGAACCAGATGTCCCACATTCCCGATGGGGATATGGTGGCGCATCATGACCTGAGCCTCTTTGAAATCCACCACCACCGCACCTGCATAGCCCATCTGCACGAGCTCCCGTGCAAGCACCGGATTGCGACCGATCTGCTTGAGCATGAAGTACAGGCGGATGCCCTTTTCATTGGCAGCCTCTACGATTGCCCTTGCGTTGGCACGGAACTGCTCCAGATCCACGACATAGGAGTCCGGCAGGAGCCTGTGCTGCTGATGCAGGGTCACTGCTGCCTGCAAGAGCCGAGGGTTGTCCCTCTCCAGTTTGTTCAGGAACATGAAATCACCCTTTCCATGGATTCCTTCAGAATACGGATCACGGTATCGTCACCGCTGCGCATGGGATTGATGCGGATCATCCGCTTGGTAATGGTGGGATCCGTCGCCCGGAAGGTGCCGGACACCCGATAGAACATGGGTACCAGCTCATAGCGGGACTCTGCGCCGATGGGATTGGGGGCTGCCCCCAGTTTCTCCGCCTCAAGGAGCACCTGCTCGGCAATGGGCTGCTCGAATTCCACCAAAAGCACCTTGGACTGGGCATTGGCAAGGAAGGCATCCTTGATGCCCGGGAGCTCTCCGTCCAGAAGACGCTTGACCAGACGGTCGTTGACCTGCGCCTGGATCGCCAGTGCCACCGGCGCATAGACCATGCCCCGAAGGACTTCCAGTGCCTCGTGACCCTGCGTCTGGCTGCCGCCGGAGTAGTTGAGCTTTACCAGCTCGTCGATATATTCCTTCTTGCCCACGATGCAGCCGATCCCCTCCGGTCCTTGCAGCTTGAAGGTGGAGAAGCAGGCAAGATCCGCGCCGCACTGGCTGCCGTTTTTCGCCACCTTCATCACTGCATAGTTGTCATCGGTGACGATGGGGATGTTCCGGCAGGTCTTGATGACGGCGATGACCTGCTCCATATCATAGGAGTCGGTCATGCTCTGGCGGGTATACTGCACCAGTGCCGCGGTGATCTCCGGATGCTCCTGCATCACCCGGCGAATGTCCTCCGGATCATTGAAATCGGCGCAGACGGTCTTCAGCCCCTGCCGCTCGATGGTGGTCTGGGTGGTGCTGTAAATGGGACTGGTATGGACAAGCAGGGTCTGCCCTGCCTTGATGACGGAAAAAAGGGCGTCTGCAATGGCGTCGGTACCGGCGCCGCGAACCAGCATGGCTGCCTCGGCATCGAATACCCGGGCGATGACCTTCTCGGCTTTCATGGTGGTGACCGGCTTGTTCAGCCCCGGCACCACGCCCAGATCGCCTCTGGTGAGCATCTCGTGACCGGGAAATTCCTTTGTGATGCAGTCGATCACCTTGAATTGCAGCGCCATAGCCTCCTCTAAGGAGATGGAGTGCAAAGGATATGTAATCATAGAAATCTTCCTCCTGTTGGGATATCTTCGGTCGGCTTACAGACCCAGAATGCGGGCAGGATTGTGGATCAGCATTTTGTCAAGACTCTCCTGTTTCAGTCCGGCAGCCTTCAGCATGGGGATGAAGGTATCGAACAGATAGCAGTAGCCGATGCCGCCCTTGAACCCCAGATGGGACTTTCTCGTCAGATCCTCGGACAGGACGATCTGATCCATCCGTCCCCGCTGCTCCAGCTCCAGTAAAAATTCCACCCGCTTTTCATCGGGGAAGTAGTTGTTCTTGCCCACGGTGTCAAAGCCGACACAGATGCCGCTGTCCAAGACCCGGCAGATATACGAAAGATCGCCGCTGAGATCGATATGCCCCAAAACGATGCGATCCATGGGAAGTCCGGTCTGTGCAAAATATGCCGCCTGCTCCGGCGCATAGGTGCCCAGTGTGGTGTGGGTGTAGATCGGCTTTCCGGTTTCCCGGGCTGCGATCACCGATGCATCGAACACCTTCTTCTCCATTTCGGTCATGGTGTTCTTACTGGTGCCGATTTCGCCGATCATTCCGGCTTTGGGGCCGCAGCCGTCAATGCCCGTGCGGATCTCTGCGATCATCCAGTCTGCCATCTCCTGAACGGTCTGGGTGTAGACCCGCTCCGGCAGGAAGGGCTCTTTATAGAAACCGGTGGACTGTACGATCCGGATCCCGGTCTTATTTTCAATTTCACAGACATAGGCACTGTTGCGGCCCATGCCGTCGTTGGTAACATCTACAATGGTATCCACGCCCAGTTCATGGAGCCTGCGATACTCGCTGAGGGTTTCTTCAAAGCAATCCAGACGGCAGTCCATATCCTTCTTGACGCCGCTGAGATCGATGGTGGTATGCTCATGCATCAGTGTATAACCGTTCATTGTGTTCTCCTTTTTTCGACAGCAGGTCTTTGCCGTCCGGGGATCAAAAAAAGGGGGACCGCAAAGGTCCCCCTTCGCGTGCTAAGGGAATGTTACATGGTTTTTGGAATTAGGCCACGGGAATTGCTGCCAGACCGATCACCATCAGGATGTTCACCAGCAGGCCGAACAGGATGCAGGCCACAGGGCCGATCGCCATTTCGACGATGGGTTTCTTGGAACGGCGGTTCAGCAGTACACAGCCGATGACGAACATGGCGCCCACACCGGTCATGCCCACGGCGGCAGCGATCTTCTCGGCACCCACAACGGCGCCGATGGTCAGGGTGATCTCGATGACCTTGGTCATGGAGGTGCGGATGTGCTCGCCCATGTCCTTGACACCGGGGAACTTATCCATGCCCTTTGCAAAGACATTGATCAGCAGCAGCTCCACAACGATCAGTGCAGCACCCACGATCAGTGCAAGGACAGGGTAGTTGTGCAGCGCCAGACCTGCAACGAATACAAAGGTGCAGCCTGCCGGTGCATAGACACCGGTGACGATGGAGGTGGTGAACACCAGAGGCACGAAACCGATGGCACGAGCCAGAGCGATCATGCTTGCACCGGACCATTCGCCCTCGGAAACGGCTGCCAGAGATGCAGGGTCACCGGCAACGATGGCCAGAGAGGTGCCCATGGCAAGCAGACCGCCCATGATGGTCAGCAGCAGCCAGTTCTTGCGGATACGGGCAAGCTTTGCAGAGAACACCTGCGTCAGGGCTGCATTTGCGTTGCCCTCGCCCTTGACCTGAGCGGCAAAAACGAGCATCATGATGACACCCACCAGCATTGCCATGCCGTCTGCATTCAGGGTGAAGGTGCGGTCTGCGCTGATGTGGAAGGTGCCGAATTTCTTGAACAGGAACCATGCGATGATGGTGATGACTGCGGTGATGGCGCCCTTCTTGAAGTTATGCTGATAGGCAACTGCCACAGCGGGGAAAATCGCAAAAGCGATGGTCATGTACATGGAAACAGAGCCCAGATCGCTGAGGAAGTTGTAGGGCAGATAGCCAAACAGCTTGACCACAGCCTCCAGACCCACCAACAGCAGCAAGCCGTAAATGCCGCCGATGACGCCGGACATGATCATGCCCTTCTTGCTGTCGGGACACCAGGTACCGATGATATCGGTGGTCAGCAGCAGCGCATGGATCAGGATGATGGTAGTACCGATGGATGAGGGGATACCGAAACCGATCACCAGACCAAAGCTGATGGAAAAGCTGATGGTTGCCATCTCTTTTCTGGAGATCTGGCCGTCGTAGTACTGGGGAACGATGGCACGGAATCCATCGTTGAACACTGCAATGCCGCGGTTGGACAGAATGGATGCCAGCGCGCCGATCGCAATGATGACCAGATACTTCATAAGAATACTCATTGAAATCTCTCCTTATTTGTTATTTTTCCAGAATTGCCTTCAGCAGCACGGGCAGAACCTGCTCTGCATGCTGCGCTGTAAAGCCGAATGCCTTCTTGCCGCCGGTGACGGCAGCGATGATCTCTTCGTCGGGCAGGATCTTGCCGGGCATGGAAACCGTTGCGCAGTTGGGCGCACCCAGAAGTGCGATGGCCATTGCCAGTGCTCCGCCGCCGCCTGTGTTGCATGCGCCGATGTAGTAATCGTACTGACCTGCCTGCATTGCCATAACCGCATCCAGATCGTTCTTCACATCGACGGTTGCCTTGTCCCCTGCAAATTTCTTGGTAAATTCACAGATCTCCTGCTTGTTGATCTGTCCGCCTATAACGATACGAACCATGTAAAGTCCTCCTTATGGAATGGTGATTTTATCTGTAACGCTGCACCCTGCCATGCAGGATGCAGCATTGCATTTTGTCTGACATCAGATGCCCAGCTGCTCCCGAACGATCTCGTTCATGTTCTTGGAAACAAAGGCACTTGTATTATAGTAGTTGCTGACATCCTCATCGGCACCGTTTGCGGTGGACTTGCGGAAACCTGCCTGCATCTTGTTGGTCAGGCAGATGAAGATGTAATCGTTCTCGGGGTCTGCAAACACGGTGGTGCCGGTAAAGCCGTCGTGACCGAAGACCTTTTCCGTGGCATTTGCTCCCATCCAGCTCTGATCCAGCTTGAACCCATAGCCGAATTCCTCGCCCAGAGCGGGCTTGCCTTCCTTATCGTTGTGGTTTTCCTGATAAGTGGTGTGCTTGGTGGTGAACAGGTCGATGGTGTCCTTGCTATACAGACGGACGCCGTTGTATTCGCCGCCGTTGAGCATGCACTGCAGCAGGATGCTCAGATCGTGAGCCGTGGAGTAAAGACCTGCATGACCTGCAACACCCTTGCCGCCCATGCCTGCATTGCCGTCGTTCACCTCACCGATCAGCGTGTGATCCCGCCAGCCGGTGAAAGCCTCGAATGCCTCTGCATCGCCTGTGCAGTCATAGCCGACGCCTTGCCAGTTCTTTTCGTCCACCATTCTGTATTCATAGGGATTGCCCAGAGAGGTGGCCGCGATCTGCTCCTTGGTAAAGCCGTTTTCCAGAGGCTTGTAGGTGGTGGAGGTCATGCCCAGAGGCTCATAGACATTTTCCTTGACGAAAACATCCATATCCTGTCCGGTGACGGCCTCCACGATAAAGCCGAGGGTCATAAAGGAGAAGTCCGAATACTTGGGCTCGGAGCCGTCGGTCTTGTATTCCGGGTTCAGCTCCAGACCCTTGATGAATTCCAGCTGCTCTTCCTTGGAGTCGCAGTACAGGAAGGTGGGTGCCCACTGGGGCAGACCGGAAGAATGAGTCAGCAGCTGGGCGATGGTGATGTCGCCCTTGCCGTTGGCCTCAAAGCCGGGCAGGTAGTCGGCGACCTTGTCCTCTACACGGATCTCACCCCGATCCACCAGGATCATGATGGACTGAGTGGTTGCCATGACCTTGGTGACCGATGCCAGATCAAAGAGGGTATCGGTGGTCATCTCCCGGGGATGCTCGGTCTTGACATAGACGGGGTTTGCGTAGCTCGAACCCTCTGCATCGTAGTCGGCGTCAAAGTAGTGGGCATAGCCGTATGCTTTTTCAAAAATCACCTTGCCGTCCTTCACCGCCAGAACCACGGCACCCATGCCCTGATTTCCGGCAGGATAGCCGGCTTCGTTTTTCAGCTGGGCATCCAGACCATTCCAGTAAGCGTCCATTTTTTCCTCCAGAGCCGTCTGATCCTGGGTGGATCCGGCAGTCGTTTCAGTGGCGGACGGTGTTGTCGCCACCGTGGTTTCTTCCGTTCCGGCAGTGGTTTGTGTCGGTTGATCGGCACCGCAGCCTGCCAGTGCCAGCATGCCGGCTGCCAATACAAAAGCGATCGTCTTTTTCATGGTATCCTCCTTATTATGTTTGCCGTTATCTTCACATGGGCGGGATATCATCCGCCTGCATGCAATCTGCACTCAGGGCTCCAGCATGCTGCAAATGTGCAGCACAATGAAGTCGCTTTCGCTCTTGGGGAAGGGAATGGGGCTGTATTCCATCATTTTATTGCGGAATTCCTCTGCCACGGGAAATTCGGGTGTTTCTTGGATCTGCTGCCAGCAGAACTCGTCCATGGCATCCACGATCTCGCCCTTTTTGATCCGCTCCACCGCCATCGCCAGATGGGTGGTGAACATGGTGGCATGATCCGGGTCGATATCGGGGTAGTCCGCATGCATCATATCGATCACCCGGTTGAGAAACTGGGCGGTATCCGCTCCGATCACACCGCCGGTCTGTAAGATCTGAATTCGTTGTTTCAGCATAAAATTCTCCTTGTTGCATATAAATCATAGGGGTTTGCTTATCAATAATCCGCGCCGATGGTGCCCTGACGGACATCCTCTTGGATCCTGCGGATCTTCTGCACATCCAGACACTGCCTCAGCACCTGTCCCAGTGCCGGCTCGCCCTTGCGTACCACCACCACGGCGGAGGAAAAGCGGCTGACATCCACGATCCCGTCCAGAGGCACCACATTCAGCCCCTGATATCCGGACTCCACGATCTCATCCAAATTCCAGACACCGGCATCGATCAGTCCCGACCGGATGGAGTGCACGATCTGGTGGGCACGCATCTGTACCAAATGCACATCCGGGATATGGTCACAGATCATTTTCGTGATGTTGCGATGATCCACGGATGCCCGGTCATAAGCCACACGCATACCGCTCGTGATCTGCTTGGCATCGGGATCCCGCAGGACAAGGACATGCCGGCTCAGATATGTGCCCGGGCCCAGATCCGCAACGATCTCCACCTCTTCGCCGCTTTCGATGGCCTGCTCTGCCGCATAGCGGCTGCATTCATAGAACTGGCACACACCGGACTCGATCAGCCGAAGGCGGCTTTCGGCGCCTCTGGCATAGATCAGATTGAAGGCAAGCGGCTCAAACGCCTGAAACAGTGCCGTAGCAAGACCCTGATAGCAGGCCGAGTAGGGCAGCGGCATGGCACCCAGCAGCTCCTTGTTGAAGGAACATTCCTGCAGCCGCCGGACATTCAGCGTTTCGATGAATGTTCCCATGTGACCTCGGCTGACCAGTGTGATGGCACCGTTGTCCTTCAGGTAAGCAAGGCTGTTCTGCACCGTGCCCCGGGAAACACCCAAAAGCTGCTGATATTCGGATATGGAGGGGATCCGATCCCCGACCTTTCGGCTCAAAAGATCCTGCGCAAGCAGATTGACCGCAATTCCGATCTTCTGGTACAGCAATTCGCTCATAATTCAGCCCGCCTTTGATCATCGTCATCTTTCATCGTCGTAAGTGCCGCTCAATATACAACTTTTTGTATATTGAATGCATAAATAGTTTATTACGATTTCTCAGGACTGTCAAGTGGGCGGCAGACGATTTGTTAGGAACGATAAATTGCCCTTTGGATTTTTGTAGATAATGTCCATAGCCCTGTACCGCCCCTGATTTTGACTTCTCCTCCCCAATTCTGCAGGGGAAACAGAAAAATCCCCGGAGAAATCCTCACTTTTTTGTCCGGATATGCAAAAAGCCCCTTCCAACCGGAAGGGGCTTTTGGATGCAGCAAAAGATGACAAAAAGCTCCGATACCCAAGGTATCGGAGCTTTTGCTTGGTGACCCGTACGGGAATCGAACCCATGTTACCGCCGTGAAAGGGCGGTGTCTTAACCGCTTGACCAACGGGCCTGGTAGCGGCAATCTGATTTGAACAGATGACATACCGGGTATGAACCGGCTACTCTACCAACTGAGTTATGCCGCCAAGTGTGGTCAATAGATTTCGGGTTTCCGAAATCAGCTTTGTCATTATACCCGCTATTTTCCCTTTTGTCAAGAAGTTTTTTTGAAATTTTTTTGGATATAATCAAAGCATCTGATTTTTGGAAGGGATTTTTGTATGCAGCTGAAAAAAGATCTGTGTTTATTCGCCATCGGCGGCGGATGCTATGTGGGCATTGAGCTGGCATATCGGGGTTTCAGCCACTGCACCATGTTTTTTCTGGGCGGCCTCTGTTTCTGGCTGATCGGCACTCTGGGCAGGCTGCGCCCCAGACCCAGTCTGCCCGTGCAGATGCTGCTGGGAGCCGTCATCTGCACCGCAGGAGAGCTGATCTTCGGGCTGATCTTCAACCGGGACTTCACCATCTGGGACTATCGGCAGCAGCCGTGGAATATCGCCGGACAGATCTGCCCGGTGTTCACCCTGCTGTGGATCCCCCTCAGCCTTTTGGCCGCTCTGGTCTTCGATCGGTGCGACGCACTCCTCAGCCGTCCCCTGCCGAAAACCGTCCAAAAGGAACGGCTGTCCTGAAAAGACCCCCGATGCCGCGGCATCGGGGGGTCGCAGTTATTCCGTTTCTTTGTTTTGGTCTTCCTGCTCCAGCTGCGCGCTCCGCTTTTTATAGGCACTGCTCACCAGACTCAGCAGTCCGAAACACAAGGCAGAAACCACCAGAAACATGAGCACAAACAAGGCGACGGAGCCTGCCGGCTTGTGATAATTGCGGTAGCTGTTGATCCCCCAAACCAGACCCACCACTGCACCGCCGCCCATGCTGAACAGTGCATTGGTCTTTGCATTGGGTTTGAGCCTGCGCTCCCAGATGCCGTTTTTGACGCATGCCGTCACCATATAGACGGATACGCACATCAAAATCAGACATTCCCCTGCAATGGAGGGAAAATCTCCGTTCCCCATTGCGATCTGGATCATAATGGCTGCGATCAGCCCCCAGAAGGCAAGCTGATAACCCATTTCCTCGATCTTCAGCAGCTTGAGCTCCTGCATTTCGTCCAGATTGCTCTGATTACGCTTATTCCGTTTCATCTTCATCATCCTCCCAAAATAATTCGTCCAAGCGCTTGCCCAGAACACGGCAGATGCTGCGGCACAGCCTGATGGTGGGATTATACTCTCCCTTTTCGATGGCATTGATGGTCTGGCGGGAAACGCCCACTGCATCGGCAAGCTCCTTCTGCGTCATGTCCTTTTCCGCCCGAGCCACCTTGATCGCAAGATTTTTCGGCATCATTTCTCCTCCTTTCGGCAAGCACATGCTATCATTTATTTTACATTTTGTCAAGTATATATTACATAAGATAATACAAATTTTACATTCTATAAAAAATGGACGCTGCCGGATCACTCCGGCAGCGTCCCTTTGCACCTGCTGCTGAGGATCACCTCAGCCCAGATCTTCAAAATCCTCTTCAAAGGCATAGCCTGTCACATCCTTGCGGCTGCGCAGCTGCTTGATGCGTTTCATGTGCATCTCGATCTTGCGGCACTGGTCGGCAAACTCCAAGCCCTCCGGCTCTCTGCCTGCACGCTTTGCCCCAAAATACAGCTTGCCCAGCAGCTGATAGGCCTCCCGGATCTTCTGCTCCTCGGCTGCCACATTCACTTCCGTTGCAACGGAGGTGGCTGCATGTTTCGTCACGGCGCAAATCTTATCAATGATCTCATTCATGGCTTTCTTCTCCTTGTTCTGTCTGTTTTGCAGCGACCCGGTTCACAAAGAGGTTCTCTTTGGACGGACGCTTCATTGCGAAATATATAAGCAGGATCACCGCCGCTGCGCAGGATGCAGCCGCCAGCAGCTGGCTCACCCGGATGCCGGTGGAGCCGATATACAGGCTGTCGGTGCGAAGTCCCTCGATCCATGCTCTTCCCAGACCGTACCAAGCCATGTACCCCAGAGCGATCTGCCCGTCATATCTGCGGTGCTTGGAGGCAAAATGCAGCATCACAAAGCCTGCAAGGTTCCACACGGACTCATACAGGAAGGTGGGATGGTGGTATTCCACGGTCTGTGTCACCGTATTGTACAGTCCCATTCTCAGGAAATTGGCGGTTTCGGCACCGAATGCCTCCCGATTGAAGAAATTGCCCCATCTGCCCATGGCCTGACCGATCAAAAAGCCCAGTGCCACAATATCCAGCACCGCACCCACGCTGATCTTCTTGCATTTACAGTACACCAAAATTCCGATGACCGCGCCCAGTACGCCGCCATAGATGGCAAGTCCGCCTTCCCAGATGTACAGGACGGAAATGGGATTGTCCGCATACTGCGGCCACGAGAAGATGCAGTAGTAGGCTCTGGCGCACAGGATGGCAAAGGGTGTCACATACAGCACGCCGTCGAGGATGTGATCCTCGGTGAGACCGAACTGCTTTGCCCGTTTCATGCCGTAGACCGCGGCAAGGATCAGACCCGTGGCAATGATCAGCCCGTAAAAATGGATGGTCAGCGGCCCCAGCTCCAAAACACGGGGTGGATCCATCTCCAAGCCCAGACTCGGGAATGAAATAGTTGTGTAACGATACATCAGATATCCTCCTTTTGTTCCAGCGGCTCCACGATGGCAAGGGAGCAGTTGTCCTGCCGGATGTGTTCCCGCAAAAATTCCCGAACTTCCTCTGATTTCAGCCCCTCAAAGGACTCAGGGAACCGGAAATAATCAAATCCTTCAAATTCATAGGCGCACAGGCGGAAACAGGTGGACTCAAAGCTGTCCAGATCCTTCACCCTGCGTCCCAAAAAGCTCTTTTTCATTCGGGCAAATTCCGTTTCGTCAATGCCCGTTTCCCCAAGGCGGCGAGCCTGTGCAATGATGGCATCGCGAACACGCTCCGGTGCATCGCTGTCGCCGCCGCAGGTGATCATGGCGGTACCTTCCACGGTTTCCACTCCGCCGCCGAAGGACGAGTCGATCAGCCCCTGTTCGTACAGTTTTAGATACAGACCGGACGACTCCCCGAACAGTGCCTCGGAGGCAAGCTCCGCCACCATCTCCCAGTGGGCAAATTCCGCTCCGGTCAAGCCCGCCGGACACTTGAACCCCAGCTGGAACATGGGCATGGAAACATCCATTTTCCGCCGGGAGATCGGACGAAGGACTTGCATTTCCTCCTCAGCCCCCAGATCCGGGAGCCCCACGGACTGTCTTTCCCGGGGAAGTACCTCCTGAGCAATGGCAGCCACAGCCTCTGCATCCACATCTCCCACCACGCACAGCATCATATTGGCGGGGGCATAAAATGCCCGATGGCACTGCATGAGGGTCTGCGGTGTGATGGCTTGGATGCTCTCCACCGAGCCTGCGATGGGTACACGGATGGGATGATGGGCATACAGGTTCTCCGCCAGATCCTCAAACACCCGGGACTCGGGACTGTCTGCATACATCAGGATCTCCTGTGCGATGATGCCCCGCTCCTTTTCCACACTTTCCTGAGTAAAATACGGGGTAGAAACAAATTCCAACAGCAGTTTCAGGCACTTTTCAAAGTGGTCTGTGCAGGTGAAGTAGTAGGCGGTGGTATCATAGGTGGTAAAAGCATTGGGATTGGCGCCCAGTGCGGCAAATTCCTCGGTCACATCCCGATCCGGCAGATCGAACATCTTGTGTTCCAGATAATGGGCAACGCCGTCGGGCGTCGTAAACGGCTGTGCGTCCAGCGTGAATTTTGTGTGGATCGAGCCGTAGTCCGTCACCAGATATGCCGCTTTTCTGGTGAAATCCTTCTTCGGCACCACGCAGATCCGCAGCCCGTTGGGCAGGGTCGTGCGCCAGACGGTTTCGTCCAGTCGGTCATAAATCGTCTTGTTCATGCGCTGACCCCCTTCAAAAAGAATGTGGTGTGGAGCTGCACCGTGGAGGCGCATCTTGCCACATCCTGCACCGTGACAGCCTCTACCGCCCGGATATACTCATCAATATCCATGGCCATGCCGCTGATCGCCGAGGTGACATAGTAGCTCTCCAGTGCCCCCGGGGAGTCCGGTGTGGAGCGCAGACTGGAGATCAGCGCCTGCTTGGCGCTGTTCAGCTCCTCCTGCGTGATCTGCCCCTGAACACATGCCTGCAGCTGATGCAGGATCTCTGCCTTGGCGGTTTCGTAATTCGCCTCGTCGATGCCGCTGGATACGGTAACGATCCCCTTGGAGCCGTAATAGCCGGAGTTTGCATAGTAGCAAAGGGACAGCTTTTCCCGAACATTCATAAACAGCTTGCTGGTCATGCCGCCGCCATACACCGAATTGAACACCTGCATCGCCGCAAAATCCGGATGGCGGTTGTTCACCGGCGTGGTAAAGCCCATGGAGAGCTTTCCTTGGTTCACATCCATCTGCTCGCTGAATTCTCTGGGCGGCACCGTTGGCACAAATCTCGTCTGCGTGGGAGCCGCCGTGCCGTGGCTGCCCAGAGCCGCTGCCATGGGCGCAAGCAGCTGCGCCACCTCCTCCGCCGGCGCACTGCCCACATAGAAGATCTCCACAGGGCTTGTGCGCAGGATGCTGCGGTAATGGTCATACAGGGACTTGGGCGTGATGGCCGCCACGGTTTCCCTGGTGCCGATCCGGGGGCAGGCAAAGCTGTCCCCCTGGCACATGTATCGGATCATCTGCGCCGCCGCATAGGTGCGCTTGTCGTTGCGCTCGGACTCGATGGCGCTGATCAGGTTCCGCTTTTCGCTCTCCACGAAGTCCGGATCAAAGGCACCCTCTGCCACCACCGGCTCGAGCAGCAGCTGCCGGAGGAATTCCACCGTGGGGCTCAGCACCCGATCCCCGGGCAGAGCAAAGCGATCCTCGATGAAATTCATGTAAAAGCCCACGGTCTGCACATCTCCCACCCGACGCACAAGGGTAGAGATCGCCGCTCCGTAAAGCTCATCCAGACGCCAAGTGATGCGCCTGAGGTCGGGACACGCCGCACTGCCTCTGAGCAGCACCGCCACCAGAAGTGCATTTTTTGCCGCCTCTTCCTGACACATGGGGCGCAGCAGCTGCACGCTGAGCGCACCCTTTTTGAATCTGCTGTCGGGATAGTGGCGAAGTACCACATGCTCCGACAGATGAATGGTCTGAATCATTTCCATCTCCTAAAAAATCGGTTTCTTAGGCTGTATTATATCGCAATCCCCGGCAAATAGAAAGACTATTTCAAAAAAATTAAAATTTTCCACATGGATTGCGGTTGTCTTTCCCGGGCATTTGCGGTAAAATGGGAGAATCACGATAATAGGGGTATTGTACACCATGGATTATTTAGAAGTTACCATCCAGACCGCCTCGGCAGGCATCGAGATCGTTGTTTCTGCACTGACCGCCGGTGGTTTTGACAGTCTGGTCGTGGAAGATCAGGCGGAATACGAAACTTTTTTAGAGGACAACCGGGCTTATTGGGACTATATCGACGAGGATTTCCAGCAGCAGCTGGAGGGACTGTCCCGCATCAAGCTCTATCTGGAGGCTGACGGCACCGAAAAGCTCCGACTGGAGCAGCTGGAAACACTGCTTTCGTCCCTGAAAGATCGCTCTGCCGGGAAAAATCTCGGCACACTGGAGATCTCCTCTCAACTCCTGCCGGAAACCAACTGGGAGGAAAGCTGGAAAGACAGCTATCCCCCTCAGCCCGTGGGCGAGCGGCTCATCGTCCTGCCCTGCTGGAATGCCGATGCCTCAGACGGCAGGATCCCCGTCATTCTGGATCCCGGTCTGACCTTCGGCACCGGCGCGCACCCCTCCACACAGATGTGCATGGAATTCATGGAGCAGCTTGTGACCCAAAATTCCCGGGTCATCGACCTTGGCAGCGGCAGCGGCATCCTGTCCATCGCAGCCCTTCGTCTGGGCGCTGTCTCCTCCGTGGGTGTGGACATCGACCCGAAAGCCGAGTCCATCGCCCGGGAAAATGCCGCCTACAACGATTTCGGCGCCGATCGGTTCTCGGCATACACCGGCAATGTCACCGAGGATGCCGCCCTCATGGGCAGGCTCTGCGCCGGAGGCTACGATCTGGTGCTTGTGAACATCGTTGCCGATGTGATCATCGGGCTTGCCCCCGTTCTGGGGCAGTTCCTCCGGGAGGATGCACGATTTATCTGCTCCGGCATTCTTGATACGCGGCTTGCCGATGTGGAGCAGGCACTCAGCAATGCCGGTCTTGAAATTCTGGAACGCAAGGAAAAGGAGGACTGGCGATGCGTATGCGGAAGAAAGAAAAGAAACAGCTGAATTTTACCATGACCTACCGCACCCGGCGCCGCCTGCACCGCTTTGGCGTATTCTTCGGCTATCTGTTCGGCGCAGCAGCACTGGTGTGGGTATGCTGGTTCATGTGGCTCAACCGCTTTGTGGTCTACTCCGGCAGCGAGGCAAAGCTGGATTTCAACTGGGTATCCCATGCGGATCAAGCCGTGGTCGCCACTGCACCGGAGGAGCAGACCGTTGCCGTGCGATACAACGAAGGTCGGGACAAGATCAACACCTCCACCGAGATGACCAAGATCTCCGGCTTTTATGTGACCACCGACGATCTGATCGACAGTGTGGACGGTGTGAATGCCGCCGTCCGGCAGCTGCCCGAGGGCTCTGCCGTCATGCTGGATCTGAAAAGCCCCTACGGCACCTTCTTCTACTCCACCAAGCTGGATGACAGCGTCAAATCCGACAAGGTGGATCTTGCCGCCGTGGACAAGCTGATCCAGACCGTCACCAAGGGCAGCTATTACGCCATCGCCCGTGTCCCTGCATTCCGGGATCAGCACTACGGTCTTGAAAATGCGCCCTACGGCACCGTTCTGCCCCACAGCAGCGGCGGCTACATGTGGGCAGACGACGACGGATGCTACTGGATGAACCCGGCATCCTCCGGCGCCATCGCCTATGTCATGTCCATTGCCAAGGAGCTGTACGATCTGGGCTTTGACGAGGTGGTCTTCACCGATTTCCGGTTCCCTGCCACGGACAACATTCTGTTTGAAGGGGATCGGGCATCCACCATCGCCAAGGCTGCCGAGGCTCTGGTCGCCGGATGTGCCACGAACAATTTCACCGTGAGCTTTGCCAGCAGCGATACAGGCTTTGCCCTGCCTGCCGGTCGGAGCCGGCTGTATCTCACCGATGTGGATGCAGCTAAGGCACAGTCCGCCGCCGATGCCACTTCCGTCGCCGACAAGCAGCTCAATCTGGTGTTCCTCACCGATACCAACGACACGAGATTTGATACCTTCAGTGTCATCCGTCCCATGCCTGCTGCGGAGATCCCCCAATAAATCCACGAAAAAACAAGCCGTCACCCCGTGTAACGGCTTGTTTTCTGTACAAAATCCCCCTGCAAGGTCATCTTGCAGGGGGAACTTTCTATTTGGGATGCAGATCATTCATCCTGAACTGCCATCAGACCATCCCATTTGACGGCACAGTTTTACAGCTTGTCCGCCCGATGCAGAAAAGCCACGATCTGCGCTCTGTCGCAGGAGTCCTCGGGGCTGAACCTGCCCTCTCCGGTGCCTTCGGTGATCCCGTTGGCGACCGCCCAGAGCACCGCTTTGCCGTACCAGCTGTCCAAGTCCACATCCGTGAAGGGATTTGCAGCCGATGCCGGCTCCGGACGGCCTGCGGCTCTCCACAGGAATGCCACCACCTGCCGGCGCTCACAGGATTCGTCCGGGCTGAATGTGGTATCAGAGGTACCCTTGGTAATGCCGGTTTCCACCGCCCAGAGCACCGCCTTGCCGTACCAGCTGTCCAAGTCCACATCCGTGAAGGGATTTGCAGAGGAGGTGGGGTTCGGACGGCCTGCGGCTCTCCACAGGAAGGTCACGGCCTCGGCACGGGTGCAGGTAAGCTCCGGGCTGAATTCGCCGTCGCCGGTACCGAAGGTGATGCCTCTTGCGACTGCCCACTTCACCGACTTTGCATACCAGCTGTCCTCAGGCACATCGGTGAAGGTGATGTCCGGAACGGGAGGCTCGGGAACAGGGGGCTCGGGAACAGGGGGCTCGGGAACGGGAGGTTCCACAGGCTGAGCCGGCTGGAGCTCCACCCAATCCACCGTATTTTTCACCGTGATATTGCGCACCGCTTTCACCACATTGCCGTCGCTGTCGGTGACGGAGTAGACCGCCTGCTGCTCTCCCGGCTGCGCCGTATCGATCTTCTGCTCCACGGTGATCCGGGTAATGGGGCCATCCTCGGTATCCGTGACGCTGATACCGCTCAGGTAATCCACGGCATCCCCCTTATAGACGGTCAGATCCGTAAGACCGTCAAATTTGGGGGTATAATTGCTCACAAAGATCTCTCTGGATGCAAATGTTTCGTTTCCGTTGGTATCCACGGCACGGTAGCGGATGACAAAGGTCTCCTCCGTATCCGGGGCAGGCTTGTGAATGGTATCGGTGGTTTCCACGGTCACATGCTCGTC
>JARHYV010000150.1 GCA_029258495.1 Faecousia sp.
AGCAAGCGTCCTGCGTTTCTTGGACTGGGCAAGACCCTGCGCAGGCAGGTGCTTGACTGTCTGGAACGGGTACACGGCGAAGATCTCATCGACAAACGGGTTGGCACGCTGTCCGGCGGCGAGCTACAGCGCGTGCTCCTCGCTCTTGCCTTGGAGCCTATGCCAAACATTCTGATCTTAGACGAACCGCTGTCCGGTGTTGATATCGAGGGGATGACAAATCTGATGGACATGCTGGATGAGATCCGCAAGAATTATGATCTGTCCATCCTGATGACGACCCACGACTTTTCCATGCTGCCGAAGTATGCAGATCGGGTCGTGCTTGTGGACAGAAAGGTTCTCATTCAGGGTGATCCCAACGAAGTACTGAATTCCGTCGAATTCCGTAAAGCATTTCACATGAAGGAGGCTGACTGATATGCACATCTGGTATGCGATATGCGATTTCCTCCCTTTTGAAATGCTGCACTGGGATTTCATCAAGAATGCTCTGCTGGGACTTCTGCTGATGGCTCCCCTGTTCGGTCTGATGTCCACCATGATCGTCACCGGACGCATGAGCTTTTTCTCCGACGCTCTGGGTCATTCCGCATTCACCGGCATCGCCATCGGCTGTATCTGCGGTCTTGCCCCTACTCCCGTTGCCGTTGCTTTTTCCGTGGTCTTTGCACTGCTGTTCAGCTATGTCAGGAGCCGCTCCAATCAAGCCGCAGACACCCTGATCGGTGTTTTCTCCAGCACTGCCGTTGCGCTCGGCATTTTCATCGCAACCATTGGCGGCGGCAGTTTCACCAAGTACAATAAATATCTCATTGGGGATGTACTTTCGGTTACACCTTCTGAGATCGGCGTGCTCCTGATCGTTCTGTTGGCGGTTCTGGCGTTTTGGTTCCTGCGCATCAATCAGCTGACACTTGCCGCCATCCATCCGCAGCTTGCCTCTTCGAGAGGGATCCGTGTAGGAGCGGTGCAGACATCTTTTACCGTTGCCATTGCCATAGTTGTGACCTTGGCGATCAACTGGGTAGGTCTTCTGATGCTCAATTCCCTGTTGGTTCTCCCTGCCGCCGCAGCCAGAAATGTTTCCAAAAATCTGAAACAGTATCATCTGCTGTCGGTGCTGTTTGCACTGTCTGCATCCGTTGCAGGACTGATCCTGTCTTACTATCTGGGCGCATCTACCGGTGCCGCAATCAGCCTGATCCTTGCGCTGATATTCAGCATCTCCTTCGCACTCAGAAAGAAAGTCGCATAATGCCCTATTGACGCACAAAGTGCCTGATTGCGGTTTGCAATCAGGCACTTTTGATATTTCGCGATCCTTACTTGAGATCCCGCTTGATGCCGTCAATGATTTCCATTGCCTGCTCCACCGTAGAGATCCCGGAGATTTTTTCCTTATAGTAGCTTGCATACGCTACGCCGCGCAGATACCACGCAAGGTGCTTTCTCGCCTCAAGCGACGCGATATGCTCCCCTTTATCTTCGCATGCGATCAGGATCTGTCTGCGCGCCACCTCCATGCGTTCTGCAAGACAGGGACGCTGACAGGGCTCTTTTCCGTCAAGCGCGTCGTTGATCTGACCGAACAGCCACGGATCTCCAAAACTGGAGCGTCCCACCATCAGATAATCCGCTCCCGTTCTGCGCAGGCACTCCACCGCCTTTGCTCCGTCTGTGATATCACCATTGGCAATGAGCGGTATGGTCAGCTCCCGTTTCACCTTGCCGATGGTATCCCAATCTGCAATGCCGGTATAGAGCATACTGCGGGTTCTTCCGTGAACGGTAAGCGCCGCTGCACCATTGTCTTCCATCCGCTTTCCAAAGGACTCCACATTGATATTACCCTTATCCCATCCCAAACGGCATTTCACTGTAACGGGGATCTTCAGGGCATCACTGACCGCTCTTGTGATTGCTCCTGCAAGCTCCGGGGTCTTCATCAGTCCGCTGCCGTCCCCGTTATTTGCAATCTTAGGCATGGGACAGCCCATGTTGATATCAATGAAGTCGCATCCGGAGATTTCGGCAGCCATAACGGCAGCCTCTGCCATGATGGCAGGATCATTTCCAAAAATCTGCGCACCGCAGATACTGTTATCATTACGCTTGAGCAACGCACGGCTTTTCTTATCCTGATACACCAGAGCACGGGAAGAAACCATCTCTGTGACCGTCATGCTTGCCCCCAGATCCGCACAAACTGTACGGAACGCAAGATCTGTTACACCGGCCATTGGCGCCAGCGCAACCATTCCAGGCACCTGTAAAGTACCGATCTGCATACTTATCGCCTCCTAATCGGGCACATTGTAACACAGATCGGCCTGATGCGCAAGTCACCAAATCGTCGAGATCAGCCACATGATGCCGGTGACTGCCGCACCGCCGCAGGCCCAGATCGGCCCTGCATGTGTCCATCTTGCCCGTTTCCTCACAGGCTCCCGGATCATGTGCTTTGCCTCCTTCAGAAGAGCCTCGTCCGTGATCCCCGCTTTGCCTACTGCATCCTCCTTCAAAATAAAGATCGCCTGCTCAAACAGTTTCTGATCCGGAGAATGGACAACGATCACTTGTCTGGAATTTCCTTTCACCATAAAAAACCGCCTCCTTCCAACCAATCATGGTCAGAAAAAGGCGGTTTTATACCAATCAGTCCTCTATTTTCGGGCGTTTATAGCGTCCCTTAGGCTCCCACTCTGCCAGAGGGTATCTCTGCATGGCGCCGAAGATCCGATCCTTGAAATCCGGATACCTGCCGGAAAGCTCGTAAACCAGATCCTTGATCTCTTCCCGCTTGGTGTGCTTGTCCACAGGACAGCGATTGCTGATCACAGGTAATTCCATTCGCTTTGCAAAGTTGTCTACCGTTTTTTCAGACAAGTACAGCATCGGCCGGATCTGAATAACTCCCATCCGATCCAAATTGGTAACCGGCTGAAAGCAGCTGATCCTCCCCTCATATAAGAGGCTCATCACAAAGGTTTCCACCGCGTCATCATAATGGTGTCCCAAGGCAAGCTTATTCAGCCCGCGTTCTTTCAATGTCTGGTTCAGTGCTCCGCGGCGCATTTTTGAGCACATGGAGCACGGATTTTTTTCCTTGCGATAATCAAAGATGATGGGGCCGATTTCCGTTTTGACGACCGTGTAGGGAACCTTCAGCTCGTCGCACATCTTCCGGATGCCGGAATAATCCATTCCAAGCCCCATATCAATGGTGATCGCCTCCAGTTCAAAGGGTTTGTTGTGGTATTCCCGAAGTCCTGCCATCAGCTTCAGCAGCACCAGAGAATCCTTGCCGCCAGACACTCCAACCGCAATTCTGTCACCTTCTTCAATCATCTGATAGTCCTCGACACAGCGGCGGAGCAGTCCCATAAGTTTTTGCATTGTTGTATTTTCTCCTTATTTTACCCGAAAAATGAAAATTAGAAATCAAGAGCATTTAAGAGTATTTTGAAGAATCCGAGAGTTTATCTGGGATTACATAAAAATTATTCAGAAAACCGTTGACTTTTCTTTTGGGGTATGATATAAAATTCTAGCGTTCGAGAGATATTTTACTCTGAACGACGGAATTTGTCAAAATATTTTAACCTATCGGAGGAACTTATAATGACTAGTACTTTAGCCAAGAAGGAGACCCTGCAGCGCAAGTGGTATGTCATCGACGCTGCCGGCAAGCCCCTGGGCCGCAC
>JARHYV010000140.1 GCA_029258495.1 Faecousia sp.
ACGACTACCTATACAGGCGAGGTTCAGAATGACGATGATATTCTTACCCCGATTTATAACATGCAGGATCATCAGATGCAGACGGGTATCGGAAACAAAAACGGCATTAAAGAAGGCGCATCCCATAACATTCTGATCAAGAATTCTACGGATGCAGTGATCGCGCCGAAGGGAGCGTTTTCTTTGACTAAAAAAGTCGTTGGAGCGGTACGGCCCAGTCCGGATACGAAATTTTATTTTGAGATCGGTATCAGGCGGGATCAAAGCGATATTGCGCCCCTTGCAGAACAGATCCAGAGCCAAGCGGTCTACCACGATACACCGAACGGTGTTGTTCACGCAGCTGAAACGATCACTTTCACACCGGATGCAGATGGACAGAATGCCTATGCAAGCTTGTTCCTTTATCCGGGGGAAACTGTTGTACTTACCGGTTTGCCGGAGAATTGCTCTGTTTCCGTTCAGGAAAATCTGACACAGGAGCAGGATGGTCATTACGATGTGACCCTTCAGGAGGAAAATCAGGCATCGATCCACGGAAATCGCTTGGATCGTACAGTCGCTCAGATCAGTTCCGCCCATGTACTTCGAGTGACTTGCACCAATGAGAGCAAATTGCAGCCTTCCGGTACGCTTTTGGTCACAAAAGAGGTTCGCCGACTGGATCAGCCGGATGGTTCGCCGTCGGAAACAGATAAACAGAAAGATTTCACCTTTGTGATCACACTGAAATCACCTCCGAATTTCTCTGCCGGTGCGCACGCTGCGACCATTGACAGCAATGGGGCGGTGCAGGATGTTACACTTCAGTTCACCCGGAAGGATGCTGATTATACAGCAACGGTTACGCTCCGGCATGGACAGACATTGAAGGTTCCCAATCTGCCTACGGATATAAATGTGGTGGTTCAGGAGCAAGGCTATGATGGATATGCGGTTTCGATGAATGATCAGCCACAAGATGCAATCACTGTTTTCCTTAAAATGAACACCGGCGCACCCTATGAGGTGCACTGTATCAATGTTGCAGGATTGGTGATCCCGGAAACCGGCGGTATCGGTCGAATGCCTTATATTATTCTGGGTATGATCCTGCTGTGCGGCAGTGGATTGGCATTCTATCGAAGAAGAAAACGGCTCTTTTGATCCATGCAGGCTTTTGAGCCTGAGAGAAAATCAAAAGTCTGAGGAATCCAATAACTTCAAAAGACGGCTCTGATATTCGGAGCCGTCTTTATGCATGCTTTTGATATTCTGTCGGTTTTGGTTTTATCGTCTTGCAATCGAAATGTATGCGTGGTAGAATACCCCTATCATTCAAGGGGAGGACTGTATCATGCTTTTGATCAAAAATGGTACGATCAAATCCATGGCTGGGTTTGAATTGAAGAACGGCTGCATACTTATTGATGGTGAGAAGATACTCGCCATGGGAATGGATATTGACCCTCCGGAAGATTGCCGGGTGATCGATGCCGGCGGTCGGTTGGTTACGCCGGGGTGTGTCGAGGCTCACTGCCATATCGGTCTTGATAATGAGGCGATGGGATGGGAAGGGCATGATTTCAACGAAACGGTTGATCCTGTCACACCGCAGGTTCGTGCAATCGACTCCATCAATCCCATGGACGAGGCATTTGCACTGGCCCTTCAAGGGGGTGTTACAACGGCTTGTACCGGCCCAGGAAGCGCTAATGTTGTCGGCGGTACCTTTGCGGCGATCAAATTGGCAGGCAGGCGCGTGGATGACATGATCCTGAAAAATCCCATCGCCATGAAGTGCGCTCTGGGCGAAAACCCCAAGCGGTGCTATGGGCAAAGCGGAAAGAAGGCACCCATGACTCGGATGGGTGTTGCAGCGGTGCTCCGGGAGGTTCTGCTGAAAACGAAACGCTATATGGAGGATCAACAGGCCGGAAAAAATCCTGCCTTCGATATGAAACTGGAGGCAATGATCCCGGTGCTGAAAGGGGAGCTGCCGCTCAAGGCACATGCGCACCGGGCTGATGACATTCTGACGATCATTCGCATCGCCAAGGAGTTTGGTGTGAAATTGACACTGGATCACTGCACGGACGGTTCCCTTATTGCAGAGGAGCTGGGCAAAGAGGGATATCCTGCATTTGTGGGGCCGTCCTTTGGCTCCAAGACGAAGATCGAATTGGCGAACAAAAGCTTTACCACTGCCGGAGTTCTGCACAATGCCGGTGTGGATATCAGCATCATTACGGATGCACCTGTGATCCCACTGCAATATCTGCCGATGTGTGCAGGCCTTGCGGCAGCTGCCGGACTTGAAAAAGAGGAGGCATGGAAGGCAATCACCATCAATCCTGCAAAGGCGGTCGGGATTGGTGATCGGGTAGGCTCTCTGGAGCCAGGCAAGGATGCGGATATCGTCATCTGGACAGCAGATCCCCTTACAACCATCGGGGCACATGCGCATATGACCATCGTGAACGGAAAAATCGTATATTCCGAAGGGTAATCTTGTTTCATACATAAAAATCCGGTGCAGATGGATACCTGCACCGGATTTTTATATATGTTCATCGTATTGGTATCGTTATTTTTTGTGGCTGTCGCCTGTGGCATAATCGATTTCGATGCCGGGCTGTACATTGTAACAGAACACATGGAACATGACACCCTCGCCGTCGTCTTCAACGGAATAAGCCTCCATCTCTACACCACTGGCAACCAGATTGCTGCCATTAAAAATTGGGGTCACACGATACAGTACATGGTTTCCGGTTTCCTTGACATAGTCTGCCACCATGTTCTCAAAGGGGAGCATACCGTCCACATTCAGATAACGAGTACCCGTGATGAGATTGAGCTTGTTGGCATTTTCGCCGGCAAGCTGCCAACCGATCAGATGACAGCGGTTATAAAGACTGCCTCCGGAGATCCCTTCGTATTTGACGCTGTGCCAGCCGGAGGGCTTTATGCTGCTGATACTGCCGCGTTCCTCGCTGGGCATGGTACTTAGATCGATAGATGCAAATGCAACTCCACACCGCCCCAATGAATCTAACGGTGTATAATCCTCAAATCCGCTGAGATTTTTTTCCTCATCCGTAAAATTAGGAACGTTATCTGCAATTACGACATATGGTTCTCCGGAATAGGGAGGGATATCCTGCAGGGTGGGGGAACTGGATGGGGTGTTCAGCAGCCTGCCTGCAATTACAACAGTGAGTGCGAACAGCACGAACAAAATCTGCTGCCATCCCTTTAACGGATACTTTTTGGTGCGTTTCTTTGTCATTTTTCATAGATCTCCATTGTGATTTTCTCGTGGCTGCTGCCCGGGAAATCCTCTGTGCAGATAAGCCGCCATTGCCCGGGGAATATAAAATGCATATCGGAAGGGTAATGCCGGTTCCAACGAAAGAGGATGATCCGATCGATCTGATCCGAGCAGGACAGATAGGAATTGTCTTCAGAGAATACCCAATCCTGAGGGGATGCAATGGTCAGATAATCTTCCGAAACTACGATCTTCTCGTTTACTCCGAACATTTTTCCGGAATAAGGGCTCATATAAAGAGAGGTCTGAACCATTTTCAGCAAATTCTCCCGTAATACACGGTCTTGACTCTGCCGTCTTGCGTTAAATTGAAGACCCATCCGGTCATCTACACATGTCACAAGTGTCATGAGCGATCTCCTTTTGCTTTTTTCTCATTTTATCGAAAAAGGTTTCCGGTGTCAATGGTTTTGGATGCTTGACAAGCATCCTCCCGTATGGTATCTTTTTAATATATATTGCGAAGAAGGGGAGGTTCCGCCCTCAAATCCTTTCAGAGAGCGTATGGTTGGTGCGAATACGCAAGGATGATGTGCGGATGGTCGCCCCGGAGCAGTTTTCCTGAAATGTTCAGTAGGGAAGACCGGGGCTGCCCGTTACAGCAGGCAGGAGTGTCCGGTGGATCCCGGAAATTCAGGTGGTACCGCGGAAATGTTATTTTCGCCCTGAGCAGATATGCTCGGGGTGTTTTTTATTTTCACAAATAACCTAGTAAGGAGAGATAGTGTATGGCAAGAGAACTGCCTAAAGTTTACGAACCCCGGGAGGTCGAAACCTCCATTTACAAGATGTGGGAAGACAACAAGTATTTCCACGCAGAGAAGGATGAGAGCAAGAAACCTTTTACCATCGTGATGCCTCCTCCCAATGTTACCGGTCAGCTGCATATGGGCCATGCAATGGATGCAACACTGCAGGATACGCTGATCCGTTTCAAGCGGATGCAGGGCTATAACGCACTGTGGATCCCCGGTGTTGACCATGCCGGCATTGCAACGCAGATCAAGGTGGAAGAGGAGCTGCGCAAGGAAGGTCTGACCCGTTACGACCTCGGCCGTGAGAAATTCCTTGAGCGTGTGTGGGACTGGAAACACCGCTACGGAAACCGCATTGTGGAGCAGCAGAAGAAACTGGGCGCAAGCTGTGACTGGGATCGTGCCCGTTTCACCATGGATGACGGCTGCTCCAAGGCTGTTCGTGAAGTTTTTGTTTCCCTGTATGAAAAGGGCCTGATCTACAAGGGCAGCCGTATCATCAACTGGTGCCCCAACTGTGTGACAGCACTGTCTGATGCAGAGGTCGAGTATGTGGATAAGCCCGGTCATCTGTGGCACATCCGCTATCCTCTGGCAGACGGATCCGGCGAGGTCATTGTTGCAACCACTCGGCCTGAAACCATGCTTGGCGATACGGGTGTTTGCGTCAACCCCAACGATGAACGTTACAAGGATATCGTCGGCAAGACCGTGATCCTGCCTCTGGTCAATAAGGAGATCCCTGTTGTTGCGGATGATTATGCAGAGATGGAGTTCGGCACAGGCTGTGTCAAGATGACACCTGCCCATGACCCCAACGACTTTGAAGTCGGTCTGCGCCACAATCTGGAAGTGATCCGTGTCCTTGACGACAACGGCAAGGTCAATGAGCTTGGCGGAAAATATGAGGGGCTGGATCGCTATGAGGCCCGTAAGGCGATCGTTGCGGATCTGGAAGCCGAAGGCTATCTGGTCAAGATCGAGGATCATGCCCATAATGTGGGCACCTGCTATCGCTGCCACAATGATGTAGAACCCATCATTTCCGCGCAGTGGTTTGTTAAAATGCAGCCGCTTGCTGAGGAAGCGATCCGTGTGGTCAAGGAAAACGAAACCAAATTCGTGCCGGAGCGTTTCAGCAAGACCTATCTGAATTGGATGGAGAATGTCCGCGACTGGTGCATCTCCCGTCAGCTGTGGTGGGGTCATCAGATCCCTGCATGGACTTGTGCTGACTGTGGTCACATCACGGTATCCCGTGAGGATGCCTGTAAGTGTGAAAAGTGCGGCAGCACCAATATCGAGCGTGATCCCGATGTTCTGGATACGTGGTTCAGCTCGGCACTGTGGCCTTTTGAGACCCTTGGCTGGCCTGAAAACAATCCGGATCTTGACTATTTCTATCCCACGGATGTGCTTGTCACCGGCTACGATATCATTTTCTTCTGGGTCGCCAGAATGATCTTCTCCGGCTGTGAGCATACCAAGAAGACCCCCTTCCATACCGTGCTGATCCACGGCTTGGTTCGTGATGATAAGGGCAGAAAGATGTCTAAATCTCTGGGTAACGGCATTGATCCGCTGGAGATGATCGATAAGTATGGCTGTGACGCACTGAGAATGAACATGGTCACAGGCAACTCTCCCGGAAATGATATGCGTTTCTATGTGGAGCGCTGCGAGGCAATGCGTAACTTTGCCAATAAGCTTTGGAATGCAAGCCGCTATGTCCTGATGAACCTGTCTGAGGATGCAGTCAACGAGCTGCCGGATCAGTCTAAGCTGGAAACCGCCGATAAGTGGGTATTGTCCAAGCTGAATACTCTGATCGCTGAGGTGACTGAAAATCTCGAGAAATACGAGCTGGGTGTTGCCGTCCAGAAGGTATATGATTTCATTTGGGACACCTACTGTGACTGGTATATCGAGCTGACTAAGGCAAGACTTTACTCTGAAGACGCAGAGCGTAAGCAGACTGCTATTCAGGTACTTGTTTATGTTCTGGATCAGACCCTGCGTCTGCTGCATCCGTTTATGCCCTTTATCACTGAGGAGATCTGGCAGAGCCTGCCTCACGAGGGAGATGCACTGATCGTTGCAAAGTGGCCGGAGTATACCGAGGCACTGAACTTCAAGACAGAAGAGAATCTGATGGAGTCCGTCATGGAAGCCATCCGCTCCATTCGCAACCGCCGTGCGGAAATGAATGTTCCGCCCAGCAAGAAGGCTGCGCTGTTTGTGATGACCTCCAAGCCTCAGGTCTTTGCCGAAGGCGAGGGCTATCTGCAAAGACTTGCCTATGCAGATCAGGTCACCATTCTGGATGCAGAGCCTGAGAATCTGGACGGCATGGTAACCTGCACCACTGCAGATGCGAAGCTGTATATCCCCATGGGGCAGCTGGTGGATGTTTCCAAGGAATTGGAGCGTATTGCCAAGGAACTGGAGAAGGCTCGCAAGAATCTGGCTCAGATCGAAGGCAAGCTGAATAACGAAAAGTTCGTTTCCCGCGCGCCGGAAGCTGTCGTTGCAGGTGAAAAGGAAAAGGCTGCTAAGGCAGCTGCTCTGATCGAGCAGCTGGAGCAGAGCGAAACCGCCCTGAAAAAACTGTAATGAAATAAATCGCAAGCGTGTGCTGTAAATCACTGGATTACAGCACACGCTTATTTTTTTATATTCCCCATTCCGACGGGAAATTTGCGCAAGTGGTAATATACTGAAACTATCAGATTACCTTAGGAGGATAAATCAATGAATTTCACAAGTTTCCTACAGGATGGAAAACTTACGATCGCATTGTCCGGTGAGATCGACCATCATCGTGCCCGTGATTACATTTAGAAGATCGCAGCAAAGATCGAGGCATACACTCCGGAAGAGTGCATTTTGGATTTTACAGATGTTACATTTGTGGACTCCTCGGGGATCGCTGTGGTGATCAACTCCATGCGCCGGATGGCACAAATTGAGGGGACATTATCTATGACAGGACTCGCAGAGCAGCCAATGCGGGTGTTTCATACATCAGGAATTGACAAATTGGTACACATCAAGGAGGCGGTATAGATGAAATTCGAGAACTTTATGATCTTGGAATTTCCGAGTAAATCAACCAATGAGGCATTTGCACGAAGTGCGGTAGCATGCTTTGCATCCCAGCTGGATCCGACACTTGAAGAGATGGGAGATATCCGCACTGCTGTTTCTGAGGCGGTCACCAACTGTATCGTCCATGCCTATCCGGATTGTTACGGACTGATCACGCTCCGATGCAGGATCCTCAAAGATAATGTTCTGGATATCGTTGTAAAAGATAGGGGGGTCGGGATTGCAGATGTGGATGAGGCACGGCGTCCGATGTTTACCACAGGCGGAGCAGAGCGAAGTGGAATGGGGTTTACGATCATGGAAAGCTTTATGACCTCTCTGGAAATCACATCAAGCCCCGAAAAAGGTACGACCGTACATATGCGGCGTCGGATCCAGCGTCGCTCATGAGTCATACAGAGGAACTGATTCGCCTGTCGCAGCAAGGGGACGAGAATGCAGGCGAATGTCTGGTGCAGGAAAACAGCGGACTGATCTGGTCGGTTGCGAAACGATTTATGGGCAGGGGAACGGAGTCAGAAGATCTTTATCAGTTGGGGTGTCTGGGATTTTTGAAGGCTGTGGAGGGATTTGACCTTGCATATGGAACCCAGTTCTCCACATATGCAGTTCCTAAGATCGCCGGGGAGATCCGTCGATTTCTGCGGGATGATGGTGCGATCAAGGTGTCGCGTACGTTGAAAGAACATTCATGTGCGATCAAATCCACTCGGAGTAAGCTGTCCAATGTCTTCGGAAGGGAACCGACGATCAGCGAAATTGCTCAGCACACCGGCTTGACTCCAGAAGAGATCGCATTGGCGGAAACAGCCACCAAGGAAGTGGAATCGATACAAAAAGAGGCAGGGGAAGACGGTTTTACACTGGAGAATGTGCTGTCCGATACAGAGTCGGAGGAGCGAATGGTGGAAAAGCTTGCATTAAGGCAAGCGATTGAGGAATTGCCGGATCGTGAAAAGCTAGTGATCAGTCTTCGATATTTTCACGGATTGACACAGGATCGCGTGTCCAAGGTTCTGCAGGTCAGTCAGGTTCAGGTATCACGGATCGAGAAGAAGGCGATACAGCATCTTCGGGAGCGAATAGAATAAAATGCTTTACCTTTTGTCTGTTTTGCGGTAAAATAAGATGCGAGAAATATTGAAAGAAATAGACAGGTGAAGTCATGAATCAACAACTGGAACAACGATTTCTATCCGCTAGGAAAAAATATATCACCGCAGCTTTTGCGGAACTGAACCCAATGCAGCAGCAGGCTGTATTAACGACACAGG
>JARHYV010000294.1 GCA_029258495.1 Faecousia sp.
GTTGCCGGATACAAAGCACGCTCCATCGACGGCCCCTGCCACAACACCATTCCCCCTTACAACCACTATGTCGTACTTGGCCCACTGAATCCCGATCAGGTCGCTAAAGATGTAGCTGCAAAGATCGGTCACAGAGCCATGGTCGTTGATATCAACGATCTGGAGGGGCAAATTCTGGGCGTCAGCGATGCAAGCATGGACAAGAATCTCTATGTCCGAATTCTGAAGGATAATCCTCTGGGACAGGACGATCAGCAAACTCCCATGGGTGTCATCCGTGTTGTAAAAGGCTGATCCAAAATCATTCCGCGTCGTATACAAAAGACCGACTGCTGCAGCAGTCGGTCTTTTTCGTCAGCCGAGTTTTTCAGCCCATTCTTTTTCCTTGAAACCGATCAGCACAAAATCATCGCCGACCAAAATCGGACGCTTGACGAGCATCCCGGCACTTGCCAATAGCTCCAGCTGTTCCTGCTCACTCATGGAGGGCAGCCGATCCTTCAAGCCGAGCGACTTGTAAACCAGGCCGCTTGTATTAAAAAATCGTTTCAGCGGAACATTGCCGATCTGCATCCAGCGTTTCAGCTCCTCGGCAGTGGGGTTTTGTTCTTTGATATGACGATCTTCATGGTGCACACCGTGCTCATCAAGCCATTTTTTCGCCTTTTGGCAGGTCGTGCATTTTGGATATTCTAAAAACAGCATTTTATCGCGCCTCCTTTATTGGCACATTTTACCATAGATATTGCCTATATTACAATAGTTGTTTACTAAATATTTGTTATTTTATCAGTGTGTCATTTGTACATTTTCCTTTCTAAGTGCACATTTCAATTCATTCTTGCCAAATATCACAGATTTACTCCGTGTCGCGCAAAAACCGGCAGGCCTGTCCATTCACATAGCAAAAATGCAGGATGGACAATGTGATTCAACCCAACAATGTATTGTGAAGAATGACTAAAAAAACATACATCCATGATAAATAGTTGACTTTTTGTTACGAAATTGATATTCTTATACCAAGTAGCGGATTTCTGTCATCCTGTTCTTGTGGTTCCCTCTCGGGAAGTGAAAATGCACCAGTATGGCATGGATCCCAAAGTTCCGCCGGACGCTGTCATACATGCAGGATCTGCTGTTGATGCTCCGGCATGAAAGAGGTAAATTTATGGGTTTCTTTAACAAATTATTTAGTAAGCCTCTGGATCAGCTTTTCGCACCCATTGCTGGCGAGGCAGTTCCTGTTTCTGCGGTTCCTGATCCCACCTTCTCCGAAGGTATGTTGGGTGATGGTATCGCCATCATCCCTGCTGATGGAAAGGTGTATGCTCCTTGTGACGCTACCGTTGACATGATGTTCACCACCGGTCACGCCGTCAGTCTGGTCGCTGATTGCGGTGCAGAAGTCCTGATCCATGTAGGTCTGGAAACCGTAAGCCTGGAAGGCAAGCATTTCACCGTCCATGCTCAGAATGGTGACAAGGTCAAGAAGGGTCAGCTGCTGATTGAAGTCGATCTGGATGCCATTAAGGCTGAGGGTTTCAACCCCATTACTCCCATTCTGGTGTGCAACAGCTCTGAATATTCCACTTTCAAAACCAATACCGGCAAGAATGTCACCACAAGCGATGTTGTGATCGAGCTTGCTAAGTAAAAAAAGCAGGAGAAATACATGAAACAAGGTTTAGGTTTGCCTGTTTTCCCCGGTGTCGCCATTGGCTCTGCCGTCGTTTACCGTAAGAGTGAGCGCGTTGAGCCTGTTGCCTGCGGTAATCCGGAAACAGAACAGAAGAAATTCGATGACGCCCGAGAAACTGCCCGTGCTCAACTTCAGGCTCTGTACGACAAAGCTGTTGCCGAGCTGGGCGCCGATAAGGCTGCTATTATCGAAGTCCAGATGCTCATGTTGGATGATCTGGATTATCTGGAGGCCGTTGCTGCCTCCATTGCATACGGCTGTGCAGCCGCTGCTGCCGCACTGGAC
>JARHYV010000065.1 GCA_029258495.1 Faecousia sp.
GAAGTATTTGATCTCGATGCCGGTACCTGAGGCATAGCGGTCGAAACCGGGGATATCATATGGCTTGGTATCAAAAAATGCTAGTTTCATATAACATTCTCCTTTCTTTATTCAGTAATATTATATCGATTTGATGCGGATTATACAATTCATTATTATTACGAAAATAAAAGAAACTGATACGGAAATTTTGGCACAGTGACGATGGCAGAGTAAAACCCCGGAATGCAGATCAAATGCATTCCGGGGTAAAAGCGTTACTCGATTGTGAAATTGAGGGAGGTGAGCTTCATGTCGTTGATATAGATATCGAGGGTATAGCTGCCGGGGTCGGCAGGGAGTTCAGAGATCTCCTCAACACAGTAGCCACTGTCCCACATGTCATCCCAGGATCTGGTGTGACTGCTCATGGAAACGAGCTGCCCTTCGGCATTTCGGATCACGAACATGGATGTCAGCTTGGTATCACTCAGGTCGTAGATGCTGCCTGTAAAGTAACGAAGAGCCATTTTGCTGCCGGGAGCGAAGGTCGTTGTGCTTTCGTCCAGATCCTTGCGGCCCCAGTTCTCGGACTCGGGTGCATGATGGCTTGTTACGGAGATATTCGAGGAGCTCAGACGATAGGCGGAGAACTCTGCGGTGATATCGCCTGTATCCACAGATGCAGTCTTTCCAAAAACGCTGCTGCCATCCACCGTTTGGATGGATACTTCGTAGTGGCTGCCGGGGGCAGCAGGGGAAACGGTTGCACTGGTAGAATCGGCATCGACGATGGTTTCCACCGAGGTATTACCGGAGGTGCAAACGACCTTCCACCCGTTTTCGGGAGCAGCCCCCTGATAATCCCAGTTCACATCGATGCCTGCACCGGAACTGGATGCATGCAGCTTTGTGATGGTGATGGGGTTAGCAGTAATGTTGACCGCTTTGCTTTCAGACATTCCTTTGGCTGTGATCTCCAGTGTGTAGGGAGAGGACACGGAGGTGTCGGTAAACACAGCCTCGGGCTTAGTGACCTCCAGCGTCTGGTCGTAGCCGTCTTCGTTATAGCAGTGTGCAATCCAGCTTTCCACCTGTGCGCCTTCCGGAGCAGACCAAGTTGCGGTCAGTGAGCCATCTTCTGAGTTGAAAACGCTGAGGTTTTCGGCAAATACCAATTCGCCGGAGAAGAACTTGATGCTGTTTTCACCGATCAAAAAGACATCATCGCTGGCAGACAGACGGAAAGTATAAGTGCTCCCAAGAGTCAGACCGGAAATCGTCGTAGTGTGACCGGTGAAGGAGTGGGATTTTTCTTCCTCACCTTCCGTAGAGTAATACAGCGTCCAGTTTGCGCTGTCAGGGCCTTCAACTGCAAAATTGACTACGGCGGAGCCGTCTTCAGGGCCTGCGGTTGCACTGAAACTAACGACCTGAGTCCGACTGGGAGTAGAGTAGCTCTGTTCTCGAACCTGACCGGTAAGTCTATGGTGTTTTTCAACTTCCAGTGTCACCAGATACTGGCTGCCGGGAGTCAGAGCTTTGAATGTGGCTTGACCGTTCTCAACAGCGGCACGCTCTACATTACCAAAGTTGTCTTTACAGATAACAGTGATCAGATCTTCGTTGCGATCGGTTTCGACTGTGACGGTCAAGACATCATCCTTGCCGGCAAGGGTGAATCCGTGGACAGGCACAAGGTAATAATGAGAATAGGCGAAATAACCGCCGTAAAGCACTGCCGCCAAGGCTACAACAGCAGCGACTCGAGAAAAGATCTTTTTCAGATTCGGTTTTGACTTTGTTTCGGCAGAATCATCGGCAGGAATTTCAGAGATCACTTCATTTGTAACTTCCTCAGCCTCATCCGGTGAATCACAAGGTGCATCTGCATTATCCTCATCATCATCCAGTATAATCGGAGCCGGAATAGGAACATCGATGGGATCCGGTGCCACAGCAGGCTCAGGAGTCTCGTGCTCGATCAGCTCCTGTGCCTGATTGAGGATTTCAGCAGCCTCACCGGTAAGCTCCTCGGCACTGATCTCATCTGGAGAGGCATCATTGGGCTCAAGCAATTCTCTGAGAGAAGGCTCGTCGGAATCTACCTCTGTGTCTTCCTTCCTTTCGTCCTCTGCAAGGATCGTGCCCATACGGTCGATCCAGTCTGTTTCGGTTTCTGTGCTCTCCTGAACAGAACTATCCTCGTCTTCGTGTGTGCTGCCTTCCGTTTCTGGATCGTCGGAAGATGGGCCATCAGAATCAGCCTGAACATCGTCTTCAACAGCGTCCCCATCGAGATCTTCGATTGATACCTCTGCCGGGGGATCCATGATGGGTTCATCCACGACAGGTGGGATGATGGGTACATCATTCACTGCGTTTCGCTGCATATACGCGATCAGCGCGTGTCCCATTTCCTTTGGGCTGTCCCATCGATCCTCGGGAGAGTAGGCACAAGCCTTCAGAATGATTTCTGCCATCTCATAATCTGCGTATGCAGGTGGTGGCAGAGTTTCACCGTTTGCCAGCTGCTCCATTAGGAGCTTGCGATTTTCTTCGGAGTCGAATGGAAGTTCGCCGTTGTTATACACCTGATACAGGATCAAACCCAGTGCATAGGTATCCATTGAAGTATTCAGTGTTGCGTAAGCGTCTGCGATCTCCGGAGGGACATAGTCACTTCGATAGCGATCCGGCAGCGATGCATACTTCAAAGAGTTCAGATCAACAAAGCCAAGGTCGCCGATATAATATTCCTGATTTTCACTCAGAAATATATTTTCCGGCTTTAGGTCTACATAAAGGTAGCCGGATGCACGACATACGCTTAGTGCAGCACACAGGTCGATGCCCATGTTTACAGCGGACAAATGAGTCAATGGTGTTGTCTTTAGCTGACGAGCCAGACTCAATTTGTAGGGGCTGAGCAAGTAGACCTCGTAGCCTACCCGATCTTCCATAGGAACGATCTGATACTTGGAATAGGGAAGAAAGCCGCGCTGGGCGGATAATCTATCCAAAATCTCAACCTCATCCCGAATATCCTTAGCAAGCTCCTGGAAGTAGCCTTTGGCGGCTGTTTCATCCGGATAAGCACCGGTAAGCAGAAGCGCATCAAGCTGCAGCTGAGATGCGGGAATGGAGATCTTCTTTACAATGTACCGCTCATCAGAGTCGTTACGCATGGCGGGGTAACAACACACACCACTGTGACACGACATGGAACCACCCAGTGCGAATCCATCCAACATAGGAGAAATCAATCTGGGATCTGACAAAACGATCACCTCCTTTTGCATATACACATACATGATAAGATATATTTATGAAAATTGCAACAGGATTGTTTGAATAAGCAGTTGTTTTATTTTACATTAAATGTTATGATAGACATAACTCTGGTGTATTACACCACATATTGCCATGGAGGAAAACAATGAGTAAAATAATTTGCGACATTTGCGGTACCGTATATCCGGATAATGCCACCGTTTGTCCGATTTGTGGATATCCCCGTCAAGACAGTGAAAAGGCGATTATGGATGAGGCTGAGATGAAAGCCAGTGAGTCCAGACATACCGGCACCTATGTAAAGGGTGGTCGTTTCTCTTCTAAAAATGTGAAAAGGCGTCAGAAAGGAGAGAACATCTCCCAGAGTCAGCGTAGCAAAAAGCCCGAGCCTGCCCGTAGAGCAGATCCCGCGCAAAGGGCAGAGTCTGTACGGAAAGCACCTCAATCTGGCAAGACGGCACCTTCTGCAAGACCGGATTATGTGGATGAGGCACCAGTTCCCACGGAAGATGCCCGTGTGGTGCCGACAAGAGCCAAGGCAGGCCCCGGACTGAAAATCACCGTTTCCGTTCTGGCTGTGGCAGTGATCGCAGTCAGCGGCTATATTGCTTATCGCTTTATTGACGGAGCTAGTGCATACGATCGCCCCAGTGTCGGCGGCCCGACAGAACCTCAGGTGCAAACACAGGCATCGGAAACAGAAACAAGTATTCCCGTGGAAACCGGGATCCCTTGTGTGGGTTTGAGCGTCAGCGACGAAAAGATCGTGTTCGAGGGCGTAGGACGGGCGTGGATGCTGGCGGTCACAACGGTTCCTGAAAATGCAACACAGAGCATTCAGTACACCTCCAGTAATGAAAAAGTGGCAACGGTTAATGAACAGGGCAGAGTCACTTCGGTCGGCCCCGGTCAGGCGGTTATAACCATCACCTGCGGTGATATTGTCCGCGAGTGTAAGGTCTTGTGTAATTTCGAGGGTGCAGATGTGACGGAGGAAACCGATGCCCAGTCTGGAAAGCCCACAACTCCCACCAAGGAAACGGAAAGCAATAAGCATTACAAGGACAACAACTGGACATTGAGCAATGCCTATGGAGATGCAACGCTGATCATCGGCGAGGAATTCACGCTGGAGCTGAACAATGATGCCGGTGAAACGGCAGATGTCCAGTGGAAAGCAGATCGTGACGGGGTTGTTTCGATCAAGGGCAATGTGATCCGAGGTGAATATGAGGGCACCGTTGACGTGTCCGCAACGATCAACGGCAAGACCTATACCTGCATTGTCCG
>JARHYV010000265.1 GCA_029258495.1 Faecousia sp.
CAAGGCCGGAGCAAAGGAAGTTCTGGAGGCTGTGGGACTCAGCCCCAGTGTGCGTGGTGAAACGCTGGATATTCCGGCATTTGCGGCCATCGCCAACGAGATCGTAAGGAGAAGAAATCATGGTTAAAATTCTGCTTTTGGATCTGGATGACACCATTTTGGACTTTCAGAAGGCAGAGCATATTGCGGTAAGACAGGCCATTGCGCAGGCCGGTGTCGAGCCGACGGACGCTGTCTGCGCTCGATACAGTCAGATCAACCAGATGCACTGGCAAATGCTTGAGCGCGGAGAGATCACCCGAGAGCAGGTGCTTGTGAACCGGTTTGCAGTTCTGTTCCGGGAATTGGGCCATCAGGCAGACGCAGAAAAGGTTGCCCGTAATTATGAGCAGCTCCTTGGGATCGGACACTACTATCTGCCGGGGGCAGAGGAAACCGTGAAACAGGAGCTGTTTGGCCGTTACCGCCTGTTTCTGGTCAGCAATGGCACGGCACGGGTGCAGGACAGCCGCTTGACCAGTGCCCAGCTGTACCCGTATTTCGAGAAGGTATTTATTTCCGAGGAAATCGGTTACAACAAGCCCTCCAAGGCGTATTTTGACGCCTGCTTTGCCCAGATCCCCATGTTCTCGCCGGATGCGTGCCTGATTGTGGGTGACAGCCTGACCTCTGATATTCTGGGTGGTATTCGGGCAGGGATCAGAACCTGCTGGATCAATCCAAATCACAAGTCAGCACCGGTGGATATCTGCCCGGACTACGAAATAGAGCGCCTGGCAGATCTGCCGGCGCTCCTGAAGAACCTATAAAGAAGAATTGTGTGAAGGGGTCAGACGGATCTCCACGGGTTGGCGGATCGTCATGGAATCCGGTGTCACGGCACAATCGACTGCAAGGATATGCACCCCGTTTTCAGCAGCCTCTTTCAGGGCTTGGCTGAAGGCGGGGTCTGTTGCATCGTTGGGATGGAGATAGCGCACATCCTGCATCTGGATCACGAACAGGATGTAGCCGCCGAACCCTTCCTTGACTGCCTGAGTCAATCCGTGGACATGCTTGGAGCCTCTCTGGGTCGGTGCATCCGGAAAAGCACAGACCCCGTCCGTTTCAAGGGTCACGCCCTTGACCTCCAGAAAGCAGGGGATCCCATCCTTGGTAAAGGAGAAATCAAAGCGGGAGTCGCCGTGTTTGGTTTCGGCACGCAGATCCGAAATCTCGCCGAGACCACCCTGCTGCAGCCACTGGAAAGCGGCGGTATTCGGAGCTTGGGAGTCCATGTTGATCAGACGGTGCCCTTTTTGAACGCTGATGAGATCGTATTGGGTCTTGCGCTTGGGATTGTCGGATCTTTGGCACCAGACCTGTGCGTTGGGAGGCAATAGCTCCCTGCACCGCCCGGTGTTTTTCACATGGCAGATCTCCACATTTCCGTCGATTTCGATATGTGCGATAAAACGGTTCGGCCGGGCGATAAACTTCCCGGGGACAATATGATCATAGTGCATCGTATTCACCTGAAAGATAAAAAATAAAAGAGCAGCCGATAGCTGCTCTTTTGGTGCCGGTGGCCGGGCTCGAACCGGCACGCTGTTGCCAGCGGCGGATTTTGAGTCCGCTTCGTCTACCAATTCCAACACACCGGCATGGTGCTCTAGTATTATAATACACAGTACCTGAAATATCAAGCACTTTTTTCAATCCGTCCGGATAATTATTCCGGATGCTTTGATTGACATGGAAGGACAGTGGTATTATAATATAGGGTATCGTTCTGTGCCTTTTACACAGATTTATCCTAAAAAATGAGGTATCAAATACAAATGAGTTCTTTTCGAGAAAAAATGACTGCAAAACTTCCGCTGTTTGTATATGTGGTGTTTGTACTTCAGCCGATTTTGGATGTGATCTCTTTTTGGATCAACCGTCTGGAGCTGAGCAATGCACCGACGCTGATCATTCGCATGGGTCTGCTTGCGGTGATCGTTCTGGTTGGTTTCTTTACCAGCAGATCGAAACGAGAGTATTACTGGACAGCCGGAATACTGGGAGTGCTTGCAGCAGCCCATATTGCAGCATGTATCCAGTTTGGCTACCAGAGTCCGTTCTCGGATCTTGCCAACTTCATCCGTGTCGCACAGCTGCCCATCACAACGGTATGTCTGATCACCATGATCCGGGAAAATGAGAAATGCTATGATGCCATGCGCTATGGAATTGTGGCAAACCTTATCATCATTCTGATCGTTGAGGTGCTTGCTAATGTGACCGGAACAGAACCCCATGCCTATCCCGACGGAACAGGCATTGTCGGATGGTTCTATTTTGCAAATTCTCAGAGCTGCATCATGACCATGATCCCTCCGGTGGCAGTTGTTCTGACCATGCAGCGCAAGGGCATGAAGTCCCTGAGTTTTGCAGTGGTATTTCTGGGGAGTATGCTCTCCCTGTATGCACTTGGGCCCCGACTTGCAGTGGCCGGTCTGGTAGCGATGGGGCTTGGCTTGGCCGGTTCCATCCTGATCATTGACCGCAAGGCTTGGAAACAATCTCTGGTATTTGCGCTCACTACGGTCATGTTCATTGGCTTTGTTATGCACTCTCCGATGGTCACCCATCAAACAGATTACGAGTCGGTTCAGTCCGACCGCCAGAAACTTGTGAATGCGCAGGTTGAAAATATGAAACTGCCTTCTTTGGATGAGGAAGGACTTTCACAGGAAGAAATTCAGGCACGGAAAGCGTATCTTCTGGAGGTATTGGCGCCTGTATATCAGAAATATGCTCCTGATTTTGTGAAGATCTTTGGTTTGGAAAAAACCATGGAGATCTATAATTACTCCTACTCCGTCCGTGAAATCACCGCATATCGGAATGCGAAGATCCAGTTTGGCAAACTGCTCATGGAGCAGTCACCCAAGAGCTCGTGGCTTTTTGGCGTGGAGCTGGGCAGATTTACCGTCAACGGCGTGACCTATGATGTGGAGAATGACTTCCATGGCATCTATTTCCTGTATGGCGTTGTGGGATTGGCAGCGATGATCGCATTTATTGCGTACTTCCTGTGGCTGATCGCAAAGGCGCTGATCCGGAATTGGAAACAGTACTTCACTTTGGAGGCGGCTGCATGGGGCATCGCACTGGTCATGGCATTGCTGCATGCATATTTCACGGCTGCGATCCTGCGCCGTCCCAATGCATCGTTCTATCTGTCCGTCGATTTGGCAGCGATCTACTATCTGGTAAAAATCAAGACATATTCCACACCTTCCGATCAAATTGAGGAGTGATCCTATGCGTCTGAGTGTTGTAGTACCGGTTTACAATGTGGCAGATTATCTCTGCCAGTGTATTGACTCAATTCTCGCCAATGATTTTGAGGACTATGAAATCATTCTGGTGGATGACGGAGCAACGGACGGAGTCTGCCCGGAGCTGTGCGATCGGTATGCAATGGAGCATCCGGATCGGGTGCGTGTGATCCATCAGGAGAACCAGGGGCTGGGCGGTGCCCGGAATACCGGGTTGCAGGCTGCGCTTGGGGATTATGTGTTCTTTGTGGACAGTGATGACTATATTGCGCCGGAAAGCCTGCGTATTCTGGCAGATGCCATCGACGCAAGTCATGCCGATATCTATTCCTTCCAGATCGTATGTACCGACGGCAATGGAAATGATGAGCCTATGGAGATCTCCAAGACCTATCACGGGACATTCAGCCTGAAACAGCACCCCGATTTTCTGCTGTCACTGCCTGCGGCATGGGCACGGATCTGGCGTCGGGACATGCTGCTGAACTCCGGCATCGAATATCCCAGCCGGGTGTGGTATGAGGATATCCGTACCAGTACAAAGTGGTTTGCGCTTGCCCAGTCTATTCGGGTTCTGCCGGACTATCTGTACTACTACCGGAACATGCGTGCAGGGTCGATCATGCGCAGCAGCAATCCGCAGCGTAACCGGGAGATCATCGAGGCATTCGATGATATTTTGGCATGGTATCAGCAGCAGGGGCTGTTTGAGCAGTACCGCAACGAGCTGTGCCGATTGGCGATCGACCACATCCTGCTGGCGGCGACGGTTCGGGTTGCGCGAACAGATCCTAAGGCATCGCTTTTGCAGGAGCTGACACAGTATGTGCAGGAGCATTTCCCGGATTATCGGAAAAATCCGTATCTGTCACAGCTGTCCGGGCTGCACAAGCTCCTTCTTAGACTGATTGGTGCAAGGATGTATCGTGTGGTATGGCTGCTGTTCCGGCTGAAGGATGGCTCGAGGACAGCGTGATATCCTATATTCTGCGATGATTAAGGTCGGATGCAAGATAATTCTTGCATCCGACTTTTTGCGGAATAAAAAAATCTTGACATTTGAACTGACTGTGGTATAATAATGCATGTTCTGATATGGAGGCTTAGCTCAGCTGGTTAGAGCGCTTGCTACACACGCAAGAGGTCGTT
>JARHYV010000364.1 GCA_029258495.1 Faecousia sp.
CGGACATCCTCTTGGCCCGCTGTCCCCTCATGCTGTGCATAATAGATCTTCGGCACGGCTTTTTTCGGACTGATCAGGCGGTGCAGCAGCTCGCCGTCATTGGTGAATAGCAGCAGCCCTTCCGTTGCTTTATCCAATCGTCCCACAGGCTTGAGCTCCTGTATGCGGTATTCCTCCGGCAGCAGCTCCATCACCGTCCGATCTCTCGGATCCTCCGTCGAGGTCACGAACCCTTCCGGCTTATTCATCATCACAACCATCCGGCGTCTGCCGTAAATGGGCGAGCCATCCAGCAGCACCGTTTGGCTGTCCGGACAGATCTTGATACTGCCGTCTTTCACAACAGCACCATCCACCGTCACACGACCGAATTTCAGCATCTGTTTCACCTGACTCCGGGTTCCTCCGCCGGCACCGGATAAAAATTTGTCCAATCGTTCCATACTGCCTCCGTTCTATTTCCCTGCTGCATCGAATAGGGTGGTAATGCCAATCGAAGTTTCAGGAGGGATCTATATGCTTATCATGACCGCAAAGGTCGATAAAAGAAAAATCATTCTTGTGCTCACCATCGTCGCTGTTGCCATCGGCATCCTGATCGCATTGACCAATGGGAAATCTCAGCCTGCATCCACATCCGTCCAGAGTGTTTCCGAAACGACTGCACCATCCAGCTCTGCCCCGCCTGTGCAGAGCAAGGCAGATACCAACGACGCACGGGTCAAGTTTCTCACGGATTTCGGTTGGGATGTCACTGCATCTCCCACGGAGTCCATGCAGGTAAAGATCCCCAAAAAATCCTCTGAGGTATTCGAGCGTTACAATACCCTGCAAAAGAGTCAGGGGTATGACCTGACAAAATATGCCGGCAAAGCGGTAATGCGTTATGTCTACCAAATCAACAACTATCCCGCGTCATCCGAGCCGGTGTATGCCACCATCTTTGTCTACAAGGATCAGATCATCGGCGGCGATGTGACCAACACAGCCCCCAACGGCAAGGTGCAGGGATTCTCCATGCCGGAACCATCAAAGCCATAGAGGGATCACCGGCTTGCCGCATCTTTGCGCATAGCGCACAGTCGCCCCCGTTCCTCCGGAGGAGCCATCCCACACGCTCATCAGCCGATCTGCATCATCCACCATCCGGCGATTGCGTGCCAGCATGCAGCCTTGGGTATATGACCGCTGAAGGAGGTACACCTCGTCGCACCGAGAAAGCAGCTGCTGATATGTTTGCCGATCCGCCTGTGCCCACCGGGCAGACTGGCTCTCACAGGGAAGATAGGCATACAGTCGGAGCCGGGGATCTGCCGTTTTTCGTTCAATGACCGCCTGCGCAAAATAAAAATCGCATCCGCGTGCCATTCCGCAGCAGAAATCTGTCACTCCGGATTCGATCTGCTGATCGATGAGCAGACGCATCCGCAGCAGCAGCGCCTGACATCTGGGATCCGAGTCGCAGGTTCCCCACGGCAGCTTTTCCGGTCGATGACCGGTAAATGCCAGCATCATTCTTCCCACCGTCCTTTTCACGGGGATATTCTACCACAAAGAAAAATGCTTGACAAGCAGGCTGTCCGGTGCTATGCTCAGTACAGAACTTAAGATTCTTCAGGGCAGGGTGAAATTCCCGACCGGCGGTAAAGTCCGCGAGCGCGTCATGCGTTGATTCGGTGCAACTCCGAAACCGACAGTACAGTCTGGATGGAAGAAGATCGATTTTTGCTGCAGCCTTTGTCTTTTTTGCGCCCTGAGTGTATTCTTAGGGCGCATTTTTTGATGACGAGGTGTCCAAATGAGCGAACTAATGACCCAGATCCAAGATAATTTCACCTTTTTGCTGATGTGCATTGTAATCGGCGCCTCCATGGTGGGGATCGCCAAACTGGCAGAACGCGCTCTGCCTTCCAAGCGAAAGATCTCCTCTACGCAGCGGCTCGCATTGATCGGCATGTGCAGCGCCATCGCCATGGTGCTTTATATTCTGGAATTTCCCGTTCCTTTCCTTGCTCCCCCTTTCTATAAACTGGATTTCTCCGAAGTTCCCGTGCTGCTGTGCGGTTTTTTCCTCGGCCCCAGTGCCGGTATCAGCTGCCTTGGGATCAAGGTGCTGCTGAAACTGTTGATCAAAGGAACCACCACCGCATTTGTGGGAGATCTTGCAAATTTCGTGGTGGGATGTGCTCTGGTACTTCCGGCAACCATCCTATATCACACCCACAAATCCCGTCGGAATGCAGTCATCGGTTTGATCCTCAGCACACTGATCATGGCAGTCTTCGGCAGTCTGTTCAACGCCGTTTATCTGATCCCCAAATTTTCTCAGCTGTACGGCATCCCGCTGGAGGCCATCATCTCCATGGGCAGTGCCATTCACCGCTCCATCGATTCCGTATATTCTCTGGCTGCGCTGTGCGTCATTCCGCTAAATCTGGTAAAGGGCAGCATGGTGTCCGTGCTCACGCTGCTGCTGTACAAGCATGTTGAAAAACCGCTTTCCAAATATCAGGCATAAAGACTCCCCACTGTTCAGATGAACAGTGGGGAAATTTTTTACAGATAGGTTGTGTTATCGCCGCTGTCTACATAGGTCTGAGGCGCAGGCTTTCTGGGAGGCATCCCATCATCCTTATTCCGGCAGATAAACAGGAATACAGGATCCAGGATACTGAAGAAAATAGAAACCACCAGATATGCCACAGCATTCTTGGGCTCTGCAGAACGATAGAGGTCATACTTGCTCATGCACAGGAAGACGAACAGCGCCACTGCGATACCCACATCGATCATCCCGATCAGGAACATCGCGATCCCAAGCCCTGCAAGGAATACCTCATCCACATAGTAGCCGGAAAGCGCCATCCCCATTTCGCCCATGAGCACAACCACCATGGCAACGATGGCGATCGACAGTGCGCATGCGATAATCGAAAGCCACAGCATCACCTTGCGGCGGTTGGTCACCTTGCCGCGAACCAGATACTGGTACTGATCGGAAATGGAACCGACCATCCAGTCCTGCCCGACAGGGATCCAGCTCAGCCACGGGTTGGACAGCCCTCTTCTTTTAGAGATCTGGTAGATGCTCCAGCTTCTGAACAGCCAGAGCGCCAGACCGATCGCACAGCCGATCAGCAGTGCAACTCCCCAAATCATCATCGCGGCATACCAGACAGCAACATAATCATCATAGGGAACACTCATACAACATTCTCCTTTCTATATATACATTCAAACCACGAACCGATAGCCCAGTCCACGAACGGTTTGAATATATTTCGGTTTTGACGGGTCTTCCTCGATCTTCTGGCGAAGACGATTGATATATACCATGATGGCATTCTCGTCGATGATGGTTTCACCCCAGATCAGCTCATAGAGCATATCCTTGGAGAAGATCCGATTCACATTGTCGATAAACAGTTTCATCATAGCATTTTCTTTGGAGGACAGGACGATCTCTTTCCCGTCCTTATAAAATCGGAGGGTACTGGTATTGTACTGAAACGGGCCGGCAGATATCACCAAGCTGCCTCCGGGCATATTTCCCTTGCTCCGCCGGATCAGGGCCTTGACCTTTGCGCCCAGAACTACCGGATTAAAGGGTTTCGTCACATAGTCATCCGCACCGATATCCAGTCCATAGAGGGTGTCATAATCCTCCTTCCGGCCGCTTACAATAATGATCGGCGTTTTGATCCCCCGATTTCTCAGTGTTTCCACCACCTGAAACCCATCCATCCCCTGCATATTCACATCCAGTAGGATCAGATCAAATCGTTCGCTTTTGGTGATCTCTAATGTTTGCTCGCCATTGGATACCGTCTTGGCATCCATTCCGCAGCTGCGGATCACCTTATAGAGCATGTGCAGCACAGCCTCGTCATCATCCACGATCAAAACACGATCTGCCACAGCAAGCATCACCCCTTTACACTCCTGCATAAATCATTTATGATAGTATAATAAAAAATCATCCACTTGACAAGGGGGAAATCCCGTGAAAAAAAACCTCCGTTCCCGATACGCATCAGCATTGGTGCTGAGCCTTTCTGTTGTGCTGATGGTCACAGGTGTTCTCATGTCCATCCGCACCTGCAAGACCTACGAAAGCATCCTCGTCCAATGCACCCACTATGACCGGCTTGCCCAACCGCTGCAGCACTTGGCTCTATCGCTGGCCTTTTATCTGGGACTCACCGTACTGGGCTCCACCATGATCTTGCTCACGCTGGTCAAGATGGCCGGCAGAAATCACCGTGAGATTGCACTCCTGCAGCAAAAAAATCAGGCCATGGATGAGCTTAATCGCAAACAGCAGCAGCTGGCACACCATCAGCGTCTCGAGCTGCTGGGGACACTGACCTCCAGTATTTCCCACGAGTTCAACAATCTGCTCACGCCGATCATGGGGTATTCTATGATGGCTCTTGAGAAACTGCCACCGGAGGAAACCGAGCTGTATGATGATATCCTCGAAATCTACACCGCATCAAAAAAAGCAAAGACGATCATCTCACGGCTCTCTGATCTGTCCCGCAAAAACTCCTCATCAACCTTCCATCAGGTATCCCCGGACACACTGATCCAAAAAACTCTGGATGTGGTCGCACCCGCACGCCCCAAAAACTGCGAGATTAAATTGGGACTGAACTGTTGGGATCAGCGGATCCTAGCCAACGAAATCCAGATCTCTCAGCTGCTGCTCAATCTGATCATCAACAGTTTCCATGCAATGGAGGGGATCGACGGTGTGCTGTCCATCGACACATGGTTCGATCAGGAGTCCATTCACATCCGGCTCACAGATAACGGCAAAGGGATCGATCCGGATGCACTTCCTCACATTTTTGAGCCTTTCTTTACCACGAAGGAGGCCGGTAAAGGCACCGGTCTTGGGCTGGCGATCGTTGCCCAGGTCATTGAAGACCACCATGGAAACATCCGGGTCTGTTCCACTCCCGGTAATGGTACCAGTTTCACCGTAACGTTGCCTCGGCTGTCCGGTCAAAAAGCAGATGAGACTGCCTTGTGAACATCAAATTCTTAATAATAATTAAGAATACTGTAATCAGATATTAAGCACCATCCTTTAGAATAAAAAACCGGCAATAAAATCTTCAAAAAGCATAAAACTTAGGAGGAACCACCATGAAAAAGAAATATCTCGCAGCACTGTCGCTGACCTTGGTTCTGGCGATGTTCTCCGGATGTACCGGCACGACCGTTGTTTACAGTCCAACCATCGTCAATACGGAATCCACTGCCCCGGTCGAAAGCACGAAAGCACCTGTGGAAGGCGCTGTCAAAACCGGACTTGCCATCATTCCCACCATTTCTGAAAGCACCAGTGCCACTGCCGATGCCGAGGGTGAGGCAAAATACGATGTGACTGCAATCGCCGTCACCGTTGCAGACAATGGCATCATCGAATCCTGCCGCATTGACAGTCTGCCCGTTTCCATCAAATTTGACCATACCGGCGCCTTCACCACCGACCTTGCATCCACCTTCTCCACCAAGAACGAGCTTGGCGAAAGCTACGGCATGAAAGCCTACGGCGGTGCAAAGCACGAATGGAACGAGCAGGTCGCTGCTCTGGCCGCCTATGCAGAAGGCAAGACCGTCGAGCAGCTGCGCTCCGGCGCAATCACCGAGGCAGGCATGGCCGCCGATGCAGATCTGGCATCCACCGCAACCATCTATCTGGGCGGATTTGTTTCCGGGATCGAAACCGCTGTTGCAAATGCGACCCACATGGGAGCTCAGGCAGGTGACGAACTGAAACTGGCCGTGATGAACAAGATCGCCGGCAGCAAGACCCCTGAGGGTGAGAACCCCGGTGTTGCTCAGTTGGATGCCGATATCGTCGCCATGACCATGAAGGACAACACCATCACCTCCTGCTATCTGGACTCTGTACAGGCAAAGGTCGAGTTTGACTCCACCGGAACCATCACCACAGATCTGAATGCGCCTGTTCTGACCAAGAACCAGCTGGGTGAAAATTACGGTATGAAGGCATGGGGCAATGCTATCGCAGAATGGGATGCTCAGGCTGCCGCATTCACCGCATATATCACCGGAAAAACTCCCGACGAGGTTGCCGGTATTGCCGTCAACGAAAAGACCGCTCCCACTGATGCCGACCTATCCTCTTCCGTAACCATCTCCATCGGTGGTTTTCAGGCTCTGATTGCAAAGGCTGCCAACAGCTGAGCCATCTGTTCGTCGTCGCAGCCTGTATCATCCGGCTGCGGCGACGACTGTCTATACTATATAAAACAAGCAGGTAATGTATATGCTCCGTAAAATCATCCCCTTGATCCTCGCCCTGTGCCTGAGCGGCTGTGCTACTGTGCAGCCGAAGGAACAAACCCAATATCAAGCGACATTCCTCACCCTTTTTGACACAGTGACGACCATTGTCGGAAAAGATGACAGCGAGGATGCCTTCCGGCAAAAAGCCCAGAGCGTTCACGATCAGCTGCTGGAATATCACCAGCTTTTCGACATCTATCATGACTATGAGGGGATCAGCAATCTCAAGACCGTGAATGATCAGGCAGGGATCGCACCCGTTCGGGTGGATCCTCGGATCATTGCGCTTTTGTCCGACTGCGTAGAATTTTACAAAGCAACCGACGGCAGGGTCGATATCACCATGGGCAGCGTTCTGGAGCTGTGGCATCAAGCCAGAACCGACAGTCTTGATGACCCCGCAAATGCTCATCTTCCGGACGATACCAAGCTGAAAGAGGCCGCGGAGCACACAGGTCTTGATGCTCTGGTTATCGACAAGGCTGCATCCACGGTCTTTCTGAATGACCCGGATGCCCGACTGGATGTGGGCGCTGTAGCAAAGGGCTGGTCTACCGAGCGGGTGGCAAATGCCGCTGCGTCGGGTCTGCTGATCAGCGTCGGCGGCAATGTCCGCGCTACCGGCCCGAAGGACGCATCCGGAACCCCTTGGGTCGTCGGCATCACCGATCCGAACAACCAGAGCAGCTATCTGCACACCCTGTATGTGTCCGGCGGCAGTGTCGTCACCAGCGGTGACTATCAGCGATATTTCACCGTGGACGGCATCCCTTACCACCACATCATCGACCCGGAAACCGGGTTTCCTTCCAAGTATTGGCGGTCTGTTACCATCGTGTGCCCCGATTCCGGCATCGCCGATGCATTGTCCACCGCCCTGTTCCTGCTGCCCCTTGCAGAAGGACAGGCTCTTCTGGCACAATATGATGCTGAGGCCATGTGGGTCGATGCCCAAAGCAACTACCATTACAGTCCCGGTTTTGAGGACTTAATCCGAACCTAATGAAAGTGAACGAGGTGAAAAAAATGAAACACCTGTTTTTTGGAGGAATCCACCCTGCGTACCGCAAGGAGCTCTCTGCAAATATCACACCTTCTGATCCTGTGATCCCAAAGCAGGTCATCATCCCCCTGTCCCAGCACATCGGCGCCCCCTGTGAGCCCTTGGTCAAGGTTGGCGACAAGGTTCTGCGCGGACAGAAGATCGGCGACGGAGAAGGACTGTGTGTCCCTGTCCACGCATCTGTATCCGGCACCGTTGTGGCCATCGAGCCGCGTCCCCACCCCGGCGGACGCATGGTCAACGCCATCGTCATTGACAACGACTATCAGGATACCACGATCCCCTACAGCACAAACGAAACCCCCACCGAACAGCTGAATGCCGACGAAGTCCTGCACACCATCCGAGAGGCCGGCATTGTCGGCATGGGCGGTGCTGCATTTCCCGGCAATGTAAAAGCGCTGTCCTCCATGGGTCATGTAGACACCCTCATTGCCAACGCCTGTGAGTGTGAACCTTACATCACGGCAGACGACACCCTGCTCCAGACCGATCCTGCCCATGTTCTTGAGGGCATGATGATCCTCCGGAACATTCTAAAGCCCGAACGCACAGTTCTGGCCATTGAAGACAA
>JARHYV010000131.1 GCA_029258495.1 Faecousia sp.
AAGGGAGTGTATCGATTTTCCGATACACTCCCTTTCATGGTCAAAGGGGCTGAGCGGGCAGATCCCTTTCGTAGCAGATTTCCTGTGTGTCAAAACAGGGTTTTGTTTTTCCGAATGTGACAAAGCCCCGAGCCTCGTAAAATTTTCTGGCTCTATGGTTATCTGTAAACACCCAGAGCATCACCTTCGCGTATCCGGCATCCATCATATCTTGCAAGACCTTGTCCATCATTTTGGTTCCATAGCCTTTTCCCCAGTTATTTTGCAGACTGTGGATGCAGATAAGCTCCGCATAATCGGGCATATCTACCTCTCTGGATCTGTCCCACCAGGCGATGCAGTGCGCATTACCGTCAACTTCTAAGATATAGCCGTTGCCGATGTGTTCCTCCAACAGTCGCTTGTACATTGCCGCAGAGCGATCTCTTTGCGTAAGATTTTGAAGGAGGTCTTCGGAAAGGATGTTTTTGAATGCAGCCCTCCAGCTTTCGGTTTGGATGTATGCCAGATGATCTTCATCACCAAGCTGTACCCTTCGGATCATGTGTCCCATATAGAAAATACCTCCGTCCGTAAATTTGATCGTACGCTCTCATTGTAGCATGTGGCAGGGATACATGCAATCAGCGGAGAAGGTGGTTTCTGACTGTTCAAGCGAAATGGTGGAGCAGCAAAGTATTCCGGTGTATTTGCAGGAGAATTGGGAAGGGAAATGCCCGAAAACGGCGAAAACCGCGACCGATGGTTGGCGGTCGCGGTTTAGGTGTGTTCCAGAAGTTGGTGACACAGATCCAGCTTTTCCTGCATGCCGGAGCTGTTCTCCATCACAAGGGAGCCGGTGGGCTGATCGTTCAGCAGATCGGCATCCTTCAGACGGCGCAGGGTTTCCTTGGCGGTGCCTTCGCCGCCATCAAGAAGCTCCACCCGATCCCCCACAACGGCACGGATCGCGTTCTTCACAAAGGGATAATGGGTGCAACCCAGAACCAGTGCGTCCAGTTCCGTTCGATAGGGGCTCAGCTCCTGCTCCATCAGTGCGACAGCCTCGGGAGAGTCCGCTCTGCCGGACTCCACCAGTTCCACGATCCCCGGGGACGGAAGGCGGATGAGGGTGCAGTCCCGGGAAAAACGCTGCATCAGCTGAGAGAGCTTTGCCTCACGGAGGGTGACATCCGTCGCCATGATGCCGATGGTGCCATGGGGATGGCGGTCTGCTGCAAGCTTGAGCGCAGGCTCGATGCCGACGATGATGCGATCGGGATAGGCGGCGCGCAGCAGCTCGATGGCAGCGGCAGTCGCCGTATTGCAGGCGACCACAAGGCACTTTGCCCCTTGGTCAAATAACTTCCGTGCCGCCGCAAGGGTAAGCTCCTGCACCTGCTGTGTGGTCTTGATCCCGTAGGGGGCATTGGCAGAGTCCCCGAAATAATGGAAATTCTCTCGGGGCATCAGACGGCACAGCTCCCGAAGGACGCTGATCCCTCCGACACCGGAGTCGAAGACTGCGATGGGGTCGTGTCTGTCCATAGATGGCGCTCCTTTCCGGCAGACCGGATGGCTGCCGTGTTGACATTGATGGGGGAATTTGGTATGGTAAAGAAAATAGGGAGGTATGAAAATGAAACGATTTTTGTTTGTGATCGACTATCAGAACGACTTTGTAGACGGTGCATTGGGCTATCCCGGTGCAGAAACTCTGGACGAAGGCATCGCCCGAAAGATCCGCGAATATGGGGCAGGGCAGGTCTATTTTACCCGTGACACCCATCAGGATGACTATCTGGACACCAGAGAGGGCAAGCTGCTGCCTGTGACCCACTGCATTGAGGGGAGCACCGGCTGGCAGCTGTATGGTGAAACGGCACGCGCCTGCGCAGAGGTGGGCGCCGTAGGCATCAACAAGTGCTCCTTCGGCATGGATCTGAGCGACCCTGCCGTGACAGCGGTGCTGCCGGAGGAGGCAGACGAGATCGAGCTGGTGGGGCTTGTGTCCCATATCTGCGTGGTGAGCAATGCGGTCGTCCTTCAGGCGAGATATCCGCAGGCGCGCATCATTGTGGATGCCGCCTTGACCGGCTCTGTGGATCCGGCTATGAATGAGAAGGTGCTGGATGTGATGGAGAGCTTTCAGGTGAAGGTGATCAATCGATAAACCACAGGTTCACATCGGCAGAGCCCGGGATCCCGGGGACGGTGCCGTACTGGGTGTACTGCCAGAACTCCACCTTGTTGGGGTAGTCCATGGTATCGGAATACATGGACAGCCAGAAGGGATACTCGTCCAGCTCGAAAAGGTTCAGGTAGTTGTCGGCAATGTGGGGATTGAAGTAGATCATGGCGTCATATCCGGCATCCTCAACGGCCTGACAGAAGGTCTTGGCGCACTGGGTAAGGGTCTGAGAGTCCATGCTGCCGGTACGGGCATCCTCACTCACATATTCCCAATCGAATACCACCGGCAGGTCGATCTTGTAATCACGCAGAAAGCTGATGCAGAAGGCGGCCTCCTGAGCGGCCTCCTCGGTGGTGGTAGCTTGGGAATAGAAATAGGCGCCTACCTTTAATCCGGCATCCCTTGCGCCCGACAGGTTCTCTGCGGCATGCTCGTCGAGATATAGACCGCCCTCGGTATAGCCGCGATAGCCGATCCGCACAAAGGCGAATTCCATTCCGGCTCCGGCGACCTGAGTCCAATCGATCTGCTGCTGATGCTCGGAAACATCCACGCCCAGCCGGGTCTTTCCGGT
>JARHYV010000204.1 GCA_029258495.1 Faecousia sp.
GAAGGAGCGGTTCTCTAAGGCTTTGGATGGCGATTTGAACACCTCCGTGGCAGTTACTGCCCTGTATGATGTGCTGAAGGCAAAGACCAATGATGCCACAAAACTGGCAGCATTGGCGGATTTTGATCAGGTGCTCAGTCTGAACCTGCTGTCCGCAGCCGAAACTGTCCGCAAGAAACAGGCAGAGAAAGAGGCTGCGAGCGCTGATCCTGAAATCGATGCACTGGTTGCAGCAAGAACCGAGGCGAAGAAGGCCAAGAATTTTGCGGAGGCTGACCGTATCCGTGACGAGCTGAAGTCCCGCGGCATCGAGATCATTGATACCCCTCAGGGTGCAAAGTGGAGAAAAGTATGAAATTACTGATTCTGGATGGCAACAGTGTCATCAATCGAGCATTCTTTGGAGTTCGCCCGCTGACAACAAGAGATGGATTGTTTACACATGCAATCTACGGATTCCTCAATATTCTGGAAAGAATGGAGAAGGAAGAGCAGCCGGATGCGGTCTGTGTTGCTTTTGACCTGCATGGGCCGACATTCCGGCATTTGCAGTATGATGGATATAAAGCGACCCGGCATGGTATGCCGGAAGAACTTGCCATGCAGATGCCTGTAATGAAGGAAGTTCTGACTGCAATGAACATTCCCATTTACGAGTGTCAGGGCTGGGAGGCCGATGATGTGATCGGCACTGTTGGCAGGATCTGCAGTCAGCAGGAGTGGGACTGTGTCATTGTAACAGGTGATCGTGACTCACTGCAGCTGATCGATGAGCATGTGAGCGTCAAGCTGGTGGTCAGCAAAGGTGGAAAGACAACAGCAACGCTCTACACGCCTGAAAAATTCCATGAGGAATATGGCTTTGAGCCAAAGAAACTGATTGATCTGAAAGCACTGATGGGTGATTCCTCGGACAATATCCCCGGTGTCGCCGGAGTCGGGCCGAAAACGGCGACGGAGCTTTTGACAAAGTTTGGAAGTCTGGATGGCGTGTATGAAAATATTGAGGATAGCTCCATTCGTCCTAAGCTGAGAGAAAAATTGGAATTAGGTAAGGAAAATGCCTACCTTTCTTATGATCTCGCAACCATTCGTCCGGAGGCCCCCATTGTATTTGCGCCCAAGGATGCGATCATTCAGCCCCCAAACAGGCAGGAACTGTACAATCTTTTTGTCCGGCTTGAGTTTGTGAAATTGATCGATCGGTATAATCTGCGCAGTGAGCCTTTGTCTGCACCTGTGGTTCAGACTGCCGGAGAGCCGCTGAAACGCTGTGATGAGCTGCCTCAGCCTGGTACGAATTGCGCGGTATATCTGGCACCGGACGGCTCTGTGGGTATTGCGTGGGCAGATGGTGTGTGCGCTGTCACCCCATTGGAGGCAGCATCCCTTCAGCCACTGCTGTCGGCTCAGGCGGAATTTATTACCCATGACAGCAAATCTGTCATGCATCAGCTGGCAGATCAGGGCCTTCCGACTCCCGGATTTGTCTTTGATACAGCTCTGGCAGCCTATGACCTGAACCCTACGCAGGCGGACTATCCGGTATCGAAGCTCGCCACGAATTTTCTGGGGATGCAGGTGGAGGACGGAGATCCGATGTCTTGTGCCGAGGCTGTCTGGAAATTGCGTGAGCCGCTGACGGAAGAGCTGAAAGCACAGAGCATGGAGCGGCTGTATTTTGAAATCGAACTGCCCCTTTGTGATGTGCTGTACCGCATGGAGCGCACAGGCATAGCAGTGGATGAACAGACTCTGGATGCTTTTGGGAAAATGCTGTCCCAGCGAATTTCGGATTGCGAAAAGGTGATTTTTTCCTATTCGGAGGAGCCGTTCAATATCAATTCCACCAAGCAGCTGGGTGTTTTGCTGTTTGAAAAACTGGGCTTGCCGCCGCTTAAGAAAACGAAATCCGGCTACTCTACAAATGCTGAGGTTTTGGAAAAACTGAAGGATAAGCACCCCATCATTCCGGCGATCATGGATTATCGGATGCTGACGAAACTGAAATCGACTTATGCCGATGGTTTGATGAAGGTAATCGGTGATGATGGACGGATCCACACCACATTCCAGAATTTGGTAACGGCAACCGGTCGTCTTTCCTCCACAGAGCCGAATTTGCAGAACATCCCTGTTCGTACGGATCTGGGGGCAGAGATCCGGAAGATGTTTGTCCCAAAGCAGGGCTGTGTTCTGGTGGATGCCGATTACAGCCAGATCGAGCTGCGTGTTCTGTCCCATATTGCCAACGATGTGACCATGATCCAAGCATTTGCATCCGGTCAGGATATTCATGCGGTGACAGCATCGCAGGTTTTCGGCGTGCCGGTAGACGAGGTGACCAGTCTGCAAAGACGCCATGCAAAGGCAGTCAATTTTGGCATTGTCTATGGAATTTCGGAGTTTTCTCTGTCTGAGGATCTGGGTGTTACCCGTTGGGAGGCAAAAGATTATATCGATTCCTACCTTTCCACATATTCCGGTGTCCGCAGCTATATGAAACAGGTTGTGGCAGATGCCAGAAACAAGGGCTATACGGAAACCATCTACGGCAGACGCAGAAGTATTCCGGAGCTGAAAAGCAGCAACTTCAATGTGCGTCAGGGTGCCGAGCGTATTGCACTGAATACCCCCATCCAGGGGACGGCGGCAGACCTGATCAAGCTGGCAATGATCCGGGTGGATCGCGCATTGCGTGCCGAATTCCCGGCAGCAAGACTCATCCTGCAGGTTCACGATGAACTGATCGTGGAGTGCCCGGAGGAGATCGCACCACAGGTTGCGCAGCTGATGAGCCGGGAAATGGAGCATGTAGCGGAGCTGAATGTTCCGCTGTCGGCAGAGGCAAAATGGGGAAAAAGCTGGTATGATGCAAAATGATCAGAATTGAACGAATGAATGAATCCCATGTCCGGCAGGTCGCGGATATGGAAAAAATGATTTTTTCGGATGCATGGAGTGAAAACTCCGTGCGTTCGGAATTGTCCAATGAGCTGTCGCTTTGGCTTGTGGCGGTGGACGGAGATACCGTAGCAGGATATATCGGATCACAGACGGTATTGCAGGAGGCGGATGTGCTGAATCTTGCGGTGCGTCCGGAGTATCGCCGTCAGGGGCTGGGACACCGTCTGGTGGAGGCGCTGATCCAACAGTTGGATGCCTACTGCCTGACCCTTGAGGTGCGCGTCAGCAATCTGCCTGCCAAGAGTCTGTATGAGTCTATGGGCTTTGTGCAGGTGGGACTCCGCAAAAATTACTATGAAAAACCAAAAGAGGATGCGCTGATTCTCAGAAAGGAGTGGACGAGATGAATATACTTTCCGTAGAATCCTCCTGCGATGAAACGGCAGTTGCTATTGTTCGTGACGGAAGGGAAGTGCTTGTAGACTGTATTGCCTCTCAGGTAGATCTGCATAAGGTCTATGGCGGTGT
>JARHYV010000195.1 GCA_029258495.1 Faecousia sp.
AACCGTCCTTATCCTGATCCCGGCGGATAATGATCTCATCGGTCTTCACCAGGATCTTGTCGCCCTTCCTTGCCTTGATGCGGATCTCGTACTTCTTGTGCTGTCCGTTATAGTACTCAGGATCCCATTCGCTTTCGTCCACTTCGGGAGAGCCTTCGATCTGGGTGCCGTTGAAGCGCAGCCCCTTGGGCAGGTTTTCGATCTCACGGATCAGCTCTGCACTCGTATCTCTCAGGCTCACACCGATGGGCTTGATGGGCTGTCCCTCGATATAGTCGATATCCTTGGAGTAATCCAGATCCGTGGAGATCACACTGCTGTTCACCGGGATCTCCTGATCCGGGCTTGTTCCGCCGCCATCCGGCACAGGAGGCTTGGTGGTTTCTCCGGGTACAACTTCCTTATCCGCCTCCGTTCCGGAGAACTTGAAGTTTACAAACAGTCTGTCCGGAACATTGCTGTTGCCTCTGGCATCCATCACCCGGTACAGGATATTGCTGGATGCGCCCGCAAGCGTATCCGTTTCGTACTCATACACCTCTCCGGATTTGGAAACGACCCGCACCTTCACATTGTTATACATAAAACTTTCAGGAGCGTCGATCAGCTGATTGCGATAGGAGATGTTCTCCGGGTTCTGCTGGGACATGATAGGCTCTTTCACCCGATACCATGTCTTGCCATTCAGGCTGTAATGGATCTGATCCACATAGTCATCACTGTAATTACCAAGCTCAATGCTGAATTTGTCGTTGCTCAGAGATATCTTATGCCTGACCTCGACCTGGATCAGATCGTGGGCAGCATATTGCGCAAGACTCATGCCGTCGGTGATGGGGGTCTTGCGGTCGATATCGATCAGTTCGATATGGTTCGCCGCAAAGTCCTTGGGGCTCAGTTCCACTCTCGTGTTGTCCTTTTTCACCAGAGTCACACGAAGACGGGACAGATCCAGAGTCCGCTCTCTGTTTGCCCGGATCAATTTATCCTTAGGCGCAGACACCACCGTATCCTTCACATCGTTTTTCTGTTTGGCATCGTTAGCTGCCTTCAGCATTGCATTTTCCACCGAGCGTCCCACGCCCTGTGAGCTGATCGTTGCGCCGGTGACCGCATCGAACATATCCTTTACATCGTATTTATCTCCCAGATATCCCTTGATCGCACCGGATATCTTTTCCTCGCGGACATAATAGGCCGCACCCTCAAGGGCCCCATCTTTCAGCGGCTCTGCATAGCTGTCCCCAAGAAGTTCCTTTGCGGTTTCATAGGGATCCGATGCTCCGAAGATCTTGTTAGCCAGTCGGCCATACAGATCAGATACTGCCGCGATCTTGCGCCCATTCTCCCCGGTCATGAATTCCGTGATCCGAATGGCCTTCTCCCGGAAAATATCCACATCGTCTGCGTACTCAGGTCTGCGCTCTGCAACCTGAATAGACTTGATCTCGCCATTTTCCACCGTAACCGTGGTCTGGATGCGGCCCGCCTTCTGATATCCTACGGCATAGCCCACATATTCGCCGTCGGCCATGACATCACGGATCATCACCTGATCCAGATCACTGGGCACCACCACATCCTCCGGCTCTTCCGTGCCGCCCTGATCGTTTCCGGCATGACCATTTCCGGCGTGCCCCTGATTTTCATTCTGACCACCGGAGCTCGGAGGTTCTTTGTCAGGCATTTCCTCGGTCGCACCGCCGGCCTGACTCAGTGCATCCTTCACCGCCTGAATAATTCCATGACTGGAATAGGTCGCGCCGGTAACCGTGGAAACATTCCCGTCGCCGCCGGAGAGAATGGTGTTGATCACGCTCATAGCCTGATCGAAATAGGGGGAGTCATCACTGTGACTGAGGATCTCAATATCCGTCAGTACATGATTTTCAACCGTGACACGCACACGGATATTTCCGTTAAAGCCTCTGCCGGTACCGATATAGGTGCCGTCCTTCAGGCCGCCGGTCTGAACACTGGTGTTGCCTGCATAAACCGGCTCCCGGTCTTCGTTCTCCAGTTTCTTTGCCTCGGTCTTCTTGGATTTCTTGGGTTTCAATGTTTTGGGGGCTGCTTTCTTCTCAGCGGGCTTTTCTGCCTTTGTCAGCGCATTGTAGACTGCCTCCTTGATGGCATCCGATGTGATGGTCGCACCGGAAACCGAGTCCACATCCAATCCGTTCCTGCTGACGATCTCCGATAGGATCGCACTGGCTTTCTCATAATACTCCGGCGTTTCCGTATGGGACAGCACCTCAATGGATTTGATCTTTCCGCCCTCAATGGTAACGCTTACCCGCAGAACACCGCTGAATCCGTTTGCCTCTCCTTCAAATGTACCATCCATGTACAAAAGATCGTCCGTCGGCTTGGTATAGTCGACCGTCGACAGGGATCTTGTCTGTTGTCCTTTGGCATAGTTGCGCATCGTCAGATCCTGTGTACTCACGGAGTACACAATGCTCGCACTTGCCAAAACACAAACAACGCTTGTGATAATTTTCTCTTTTGGGCCCATATTTTATCCTTTCTGCACACTTTCCGAAAATTCGGGAAAATACCTCTCGCTTTTCCGTGTGATCTGTGATAGACTAAGTTAGGCTAAACTAACCAGCAGACACATATTATCCAATGTATGTTTTTCTGTCAAGCACACACAACTCGTTTTAGCCGTTTGCACACTTTTATTATCCCGAAGGAGTTTTCCACATGACCCTGGCACAGTATATTCACGATGTTTTTCACATCGAATCCGCTCATCAGGAGAGTCCAAATATCCGCCAGTATCCGTTTCCCGAAGAATGGGGCACCGGATCCCTGCAGATCATCCGTCTGGGGTGCTATGCTGCCATCATAATGTTTGACGGCTGTTTTACCCGAAACTTCACCTATCATATCCAAGATGACGAGCTGCTGCACATCGCCTATTACCGAGAGATCTTCAGCTCCCACCACTGTCCCCACACCTGTCGCCCAATGGGCGCAGATGCTTTTTATGCCCATATCGGGCTGTCCGGTCATTTGCAGACCGACTATCAGTTGGGGACTCCGGTAAAATCCGTACACATTTTCCTTTCGCCGGAATACTACGACGGCTATCTGTCTGCAAAGGTTCCAAATGCCGGCACCCAGATCCGCAATGCCCTTTCCATCATCGAAAATATCGAGTTTTTTCCGGAATTGACTTTTATATTCCACCAGCTGTACGACTATCAGAACTCCTGCTGCGGCGATTTCCTCTTCTACGAAAGCAAGATCAACGAGATCCTTGCACGGATGCTGCAAAAGTGTCTGGATGCACCGGAACTGCCCCTGCGTCAGATCAAGCAGGCCGATATGGAGGCTGTGCATGTGATTGCTGAGTACATCCGCACCCACACCGCTCAGGAAACACCCCTGTGTGAACTGGCGCACATGGCATGCATGAGCCCGGCCAAGCTGAAATATGTGTTCAAAGCTGCTTTCAACTGCTCCGTCCGGGAGTATCGGCTGCAAAATCGGGTGCATGTGGCAAAAGAAATGCTGTATCACACTGATCTGCCCATCGCCGAGATCGCCGCACAGCTGGGCTACCAGAATTCCGGCAATTTTTCCTCTCTTTTCAAGCGGTATACCGGCTTTCTGCCAAAAGCCTTTCGGGATTACTCCCGAATGCATCCGCATCATACGGATTTCAGCCGTCAGTGAATACACCGACGGCTGAAATTCTGTCTTTATGC
>JARHYV010000143.1 GCA_029258495.1 Faecousia sp.
AACCTCTTGGGTGCTCTTCAGACCATATTTGGCAAGATGGGGATACATCTTGGGGAAACCGGTCTTCATGATTGCCTTCTTCAGAGCACCGGGCTCACCGCTGCTCTGTGCACTCTTTGCAGCAAAAGCCGCTGCCTCATCGCAGAAGTTGTAGACCGCATCAAAGTATTTTGTCACAGCCTCTGCCTGTGTGGGGAACTGCTTGCGCAGGAACTCCTCACATGCCTTGCGCTCGCAGGGCAGTCTGATGCCGGTACCATCGGGGAAATTCACACGATACAGCTCCTTGATCTGGATCCAGTCGATCTCGTCCAGAATACCATAGCGTGCGAACTGCTCACGCAGAGGGCCGGGATTTTCCGGAGTACCCATGTGGGACAGCTGGTGCAGGGCTACTTCAAATTCGAAACGGCCGCGCCGGAAGCTGGTACCGCAGCCGCCGGGAATGTTGTGCTTTTCAAAGAGGATTACGCTCTTTCCTTTTTCGGCCAGAGTTGCAGCGGATGCCAAGCCTCCGTTGCCTGCGCCGATGACGATTACATCATATTGGTTCATGAAAATCTCCTTTCAAAATTAGGTGCCGGAAATCATAAAAGGTGCATATGTGTATGTGATTCCGCCGTTTTGCATCATCAGGATGATGCAGGCGGCGATCAATGCCAGATTGATGAGCATGCAGACGATCTGTACATTACGGCCTTTTGTCCACTTCACAAATCTGTCAAACCGCTCATTGAAGAACTGGTTTTCAAACCAGCTCTTCGCTGCGATCTGCATCCATCCGCCGATCGCCAGAGAGTTGGCACGCAGCAGCAGCCACATACCGATACCGCCATAGACACCAAGCCCCAGTGTGCATACCGAGCCGATCAGCGGTGCGCTGAGGAAACCCACATGCATCAAAGCCACAGAGGAAGAAAATTCATTGGTGACAAAGATCCAGTTCCAGATGGTATAGGCGATCGCGTACATGATGGTGATTGCAGGCAATGCACCTCTGGCCAGATAGTAATCGCCGAAGGGTGCATCATTCTGCCACAGACCTCTCAGTGCAATGACACCCAATGCCACTGCAAAGCCGGAGATGGCATTGTAGTATTTTTTATAACGCACCAAATCCGTGAATGTAGCCTCCAAAATGTTGACAATCAGCGCAAGCATAATGAAGTCCACATAGACCTGCGGATTAAAAAACCGCAGCGCTGCAAAAACCACCAGAATACGCATGACCAGCAGGGTCGTCAATTTCATGCGCTCAAAGAACACGGGCTTTGAAAACAGCAGTACGAGGATCGACGGAATCACGATCAGCGGAATGTTGCCATATACGGGATAAAATCCGGACAGGATCGCCATTCCCGTAATAGCAGCCGTAAACATGACCCATTTTACGATGATCTCCACACGGGTGTTTTCCCTTTTTTTGGTTTCCATGGATACGCCTCCTAATAAAATATTTTTACTGCACTAGCAGCCAAGGATCTCCTTGATCACCAGTTCCCGCCCACTCAGGGCGGTCAGGTGTTCTCCCCTGCATTTGGGGCATTTCAGATCGTTCTGTACCGCATTGAACTGCTCCCCACAATCATTGCATTGTGCGATGCCGGGAACCATTTCAAGCTCCAGTTCCGTCTGCTCCATAAAGGTCTTGTAGACCGCAGCCGGATAGCAGGATCTCAAATATTCGGGCAGTACGCCGGACAATTCTCCGACCTGCAGAACCACCTTTTCAATTTTCTCCAGTTTCTCTTCCTGCGCAATGGTTTCGATGGTCTTGACCATTGCACTTAATAATCCCAATTCGTGCATGATATACCTTAATCCTTCTTGCCCAGAGCATGTGCCGCGATCTTGCCGGTGCGCTTGACCGCATACTTGGCGACCGCCATAGGCAGTTTCTCGAATACAGGGGCAAACTCGTTGTAATTGCGTTTCAGAGAGATCGCATCGAACTTACATTTCGTTGTGCACTGACCGCAGCCGACACACATATACTCATCCACCTGAACGGCACCGCAGCCCAGACAGCGCTCCGTTTCCTTGCGCATCTGCTCCTCGGTAAAGGTCACGCGGGAGTCCTTGAATGCCTTCTTCTGGATGTCCGTATGTCCTGCCTTTTGACGGGGCGTGCGGTCGTAGCTCTCGATGATGACATTTTCCTTATCGAGCATGTGGTATTCCCGACGGTCACGGCCATAAACAAGACTTTGACCGGGCTGTACAAATCGATGGATGGAGATTGCCGCCTGCTTGCCGGCCGCAATGGCATCGATGGCAAAACGAGGGCCGGTATATACATCGCCGCCTACAAAGATATCAGGTTCTGCCGTCTGGTATGTCAAGGCATCCGCAATGGCTGCCCCATTGGGCTTGCGCTCCACCTTAGAGCCTGCCAGCAGATCGCCCCAGACGATGCTCTGCCCCACAGACAGCACCACATGCTCAGCCTCTACCAAAATGGTGTCATTCTCGTCGAATACGGGGGAAAATGCACCCTTTTCATTGAAGACACTCAGACATTTCTTGAAGATGACACCTGCAACCTTGCCATCCTTGACCACGATTTCCTTGGGGCCGTAGCCGTTATGGATGCCGATGTTCTCTTCCAATGCCTCTGCGATCTCTTCCGGAAGTGCAGGCATCTGATCCCGCTGCTCCAGACAGTACATATCCACCGCCGAGGTTTCCGTGCGGACTGCTGCTCTTGCCACATCGATGGCAACATTGCCGCCGCCGATCACGATGGTCTTTCCGGTAAGTGCAGGGACATTGCCCAGATTCACCTCACGCAGGAAATCAACACCTGCAACAACGCCCTCAGCATCCTCTCCGGAGAGATTCAGCCGGCGTCCCGCCTGTGCACCGATCGCCAAATAGAATGCTTTATAGCCTTCCTCACGGAGCTGCTGCAAGGTCACATCCTTGCCCACCTCAACACCGGTACGGAACTGAACACCCATCTGGCGGAGCACCTCGATCTCAGCCTCCACCACATTCTTTTCCAGACGGAAACCGGGAATTCCAAGCATCAGCATGCCGCCGAGCTTTGGCTGCTTTTCAAAAACAGTGACCTGATAGCCGTCGATTGCCAGATAATAAGCGCAGCTCAGACCGGCAGGGCCTGCACCAACGATGGCAACGGGTACCCCGTAGTCATGGCGTTTCTTGGGAATGTAGCGGGTTGCCTCGTTCATATCCTGATCGGCAATAAACTTCTTGATCTCATCGATGGCGATAGGCTCATCAATATCACCACGGGTGCATGCAGACTCACAGCTGCGGGGACAGATGCGTCCGCACACCGCCGGGAATGGATTTTCCTTCTTGATCAGCTCCAGAGCCTCCGTATACTTGCCCTGTGCCGCCAGCTTGATGTAGCCCTGAACCGCAATGTGTGCAGGACATGCCGTCTTACACGGAGAGGTGCCGCTCTCTGCCACATCCTTGCGGTTTTCCCGGTAATCCACATTCCAGTTCTTTTCCGTCCACTTGTGGTTGCGAACCTTGTCATATGTCTTTTCGGGGATCGGTGTCTTAGAACATAGTTTCTGACCCAGACGAAGGGCATTGGTGGGACAGTTTTCCACGCACTGACCGCAGGCAACACAGTTATCCCTGTTCACCTGAGCCGTATAATTGGAGCGAATGGCATCCGGCGCATTGAACATAGTTGCAACACGCATCGCAAAGCAGGAGCAGGAGCAGCAGTTGCAGATCGCGGCAGATTCACCCAAGCCCTCGATATTGGGCATCTGGTGCATCAGACCGTTTTCCTCTGCCTTGCGCAGGATCTCCATGACCTCTTCCCGGGTAACCTGACGCGCTCTTCCGGTGCGGATATAGTACTCGGCACCGGTGCCCATCTGGATACACATATCCTGCTCCAAATGTCCGCAGCCCTGCCCCAGAACACGGCGTGATTTCCGGCAGGAGCAATCGGACACGGAGAAGGTGTCATATTTGTCCAGATAATAGGAGATCTTCTCATAAGGAACTGCCTGTGCATCACTGGTGATGGCTGTTTCGATGGGGATCACTCGCATCATGCCCGTGCCCATAGGCAGGTTGGGGGCAATGCCGGAGATGCGAAGGCGGGTATATTCCTCAAATGCTTTGCCGATCTGTGGAAATCTTGCCAGCTGATCCTTGTTGTTGACCATCATTTCCAAGATACCGGGTGCAAAGATCTGCACCATAAAGACTTCCTCGCCCTTTTCATTGTGGAAGACCTTACATACACCGATCTGCGCCAGTTCCATCAGGAGTTTTGTGGTTTCCTCCAGACTTTTTCCGCATTTCTTTGCTACATATGCTGCCGTGCGTTCCTTACGCAGTCCCAGAGTCAATGCAACATCCGCCTGTTCATCCGAAACGACGCACTCCAGCGCATAATACTCCGGCGCATTTTCATCGATGGTGTTAACCATTCCCGTCAAACCGCCAACCATCTTCGCCAGTTTCACGATCTTCGGTCTTAACTCCATTTCAACCTCTCCCTTTCCTTTTTACGGATTATTTATTTTGGTAGGCATCTACCAATAAATCACAAAACTGATGCAGTCTGCCGCAAGCCATCCGGTTATACTGCTCGCTATTCGCTCCGCCAATCGCCAACTTCTGTATCAATCCCAACAGCGCATCGTAAGTGTTGTAATACAGAGCCTCTATATCCGCATCTGACCGCACCGTGCCATCTTCCATTCCCTTCCGGATCGCAACTGCCAAAGGCCCGGTACTGCTATCGAACGCTGCCGGTGGTATGTCCCCCAACAGCTGTGTTTTTCCGCATCGACTCAGGAACCCCTCTGCCTCGTGAACAAATATCATTTCCTGACGGTTTGTCAAAAACAAATTGGCATATCCGTAAAGAATATGCCGGATTTGCTCCAAACCGTTCATTGCAGCACATTGTGCCTTCCATTCCGGTCCCTCTGCCTGATCCATAGCCTGTTTCCAAAAAAGCAGCGCAGACTCCAGAACCAAGTCTGCCTTCGTGTCAAAATACCGATAGACACTTCTCTCTGTCACATCGGATCTGCGGGCAATATCCGTCATAGTGGATGCCTCGATCCCCTTTTCCACAAAGCATCTCAGGGCATATCCAATCACCCGACTCCTGTTGATCTCTTTGCGAGAAGATTTCTCGTAAAAATTATTTTGCATATTCTTTACCATTTATTCAAAATTGTCAGTCTGACTGACAATTTAACTATACGATATTTTTGTATCGTTTGCAAGTTCTTCGCCATCTCTTCTGGGTAAAATTTTCGGAAAGTTTTTTAGTAAGTTTGCATAATCGTTCCGCAATGTCGTCTTCTCGTTCGCAAAAAAGGTGTCGTTTTCTGCCTGCTCCCCACTGTCAGCCCTCTAAAAAACGAACATGCCCTCGTGTATTTTCAATCAACTCCCGCTGAAATAAAAAGAAAACCGCCTTTTCAGGCGGTTTTTTGAATATCCGTTCACGATCTATGTTTGTTCCTGCATTCGCCAAGGTTCTCGTCGCAAGACGCTCCTTTTGCAGGATGTGTATCCAGCCGTGTCTAGCGCTTTTGCATTGAGCGCGCTGCAAGCCTTCACTTTTTGATGCTCCACCCCCACCACTGCTCGATGGATTGTATAGCGCCGCTCTGTTCAAAAGCCAGAATGAAACGGAAGGAATTGCAGTACTCCACCGACAGCTCACCGCACTCTTCATCCTCCAACCTCTGGATTTTTCCTTTTCCTCTGATCGTGCAGATATCTCCGTCGACAGAGATACCGACGATTCCTAATCTGGGAATGCTGTAAACACTCTTAGCCTCTTCGCAGTATACTGCATTCTTGCTGCCATATGCTGCCGGCATCCCTGATCCCACTTCCCAGAAAACATATTCCAATTCATCTTCCTTCAAACGCAGGATCCCATTGGCATAGCCTGAAAACGGCTGACCACATTTGTATATAGCACTGTTTCTGCTACCCAGACCCACACAGAATGGTACACCGGATATGCACACTGCAGCTAACATAAAAACCAGAGTCGCCTTTGCATCGGCATCGCACCAACTCAGCCACGCATATGTCCCCGCCAGGATTCCCACCGGCAGCAGCAGAAGGAGCGTCGAAAGTGTTATTTTTACCTTCCACCATGGATTTTTTCGACGAATCTGTTTCAGAATCCGGTTTCTTTCCGACAGACTTGGTGTGAATTCAGTCATATAGCTTACTCCTCTTCCATTGATCGCTGTGGGAATCGCTTTTTGTATGCTTTCCGGTACTTTGCTGGTTTCATCAAATGATGCTGCGCACCGTCGCACGCCCCCAAATATTACAAAATGGATTTGTTACCGCGCATCCCAATCCGCAAGAACCTTTACCACACATTTGCGAACGGTTGACGGCTGATCCAGTGCAATGGATGGAGCATGGGCATCTTCCGGGAACAGAACAACAAATCTCCCCTTCCCTATGGGGACAGGTGTTGTTTGCCCATGATAGAACCAGATGTCATTCTGAGGTCTAGCCTCGACCTCTTCCATCTCCTCCAAAGGTCCAACTGCTATCTGCTCTTCGCCGCTGATCAGGTACTGGATGTCGATGTATTTTCGATGTGCCTCCGGGGTATCATTTTCCGTTTTTGTCATGCATGTCATCAGGTTTGCGAAGACTCGATCCCCGTCCAATACAACTCGGGTATCCTCCAGCTTGGAGAAATCTGTTTCCGCCAGAAATTTCAGTCCCTGCATAACACCGGGATGGATGCCCTCATATCGATGCAGATGGTCAATAGTATCATAAATCATCGTTATCACCTCTTGTATATTATACCATATCCGGACGCGATTGCAATATCGCATTGCCAAGCCCTGAAGATGCTCTGATATCTCCTGCATCGCGTTTGCAGCTGCAATATATGTCGGGACATACATGTACAAATACAAAAAATTTGGATTTTTGGTAAATTAGTACTTGCATTTTGTAGAAAGGTATGCTATTATATACAAGCTGTCAAGTGAATAGCGTATCCGGGTGTGGCGAAGTTTGGTATCGCGCTTGAATGGGGTTCAAGAGGCCGCTGGTTCGAATCCAGTCACTCGGACCAAGGGAGTATCCTTATGGGATACTCCCTTTTTTGTGCTGTATTTTGATATGATCGTATTGAAAATTCCCCCTCTGCACGATATAATGATTTTATCAGAGTGGCTGCGATCACAATACCCAATCGCTCATAGCCATTACTCTGGGTAAGTGCACTCATATTCAACAATGTCACAAAGAGGTGTATGTCTATGAAGAAGAAACTCATCGCTCTGGCCCTCATTCTAGGTCTTCTGCTGTGCGGATGCTACCATCCTCCCGAACCAACAGAAATATATCTCATCCCGAATTCATTCCTAGCATTCAACACTATGGATCACGACGAGGCTCTTGAATTCTTTCAGGATTTCGGCCCAGATTACTGCACCGATGTGCAAAGTGTAGACGATGGGATACAGCTGACACTTACCGAAAAGCAGCTGGCTCATTGGATTGAACATAATAACGAGGAAATTGAGGAATTTTTCTCGGATCTAGCGGAGATAAACAGTGAATTTCACTTTGAGCGCGACGAAAACTTTCAGCATGTCGCATTCTATCTGGACGAAAACATACCGATGATAACCCACGCCATGCGGGTTTATGGTGTGGCTGCGTACTATGGTCTGAACTATCTTCTTCTGAATCATGCAGAAGATTGGTCTGTAGAAGTCAGCTTGTATAATTGTCACACCAACAAGCTGGTGGCTCGTGTCAACATCCCCTACGAGTCCGTTTCCTATGGGGATGAGGAATGGGCCAAAAGCTACGAATGATTTCCCATACACCTTGCCAACTGAGGTAATTTGATATGAAGAAACTTATTTGTATTCTGCTTACTTTATTGGCTCTGACCAGTATCTCTGCCTGTTCCCGCGGGAGCACACCTGCCACGGAGCAGACTTCTCCCGTCGTCCTCACCGAGCGGCAGAAACAGATCCTCCGTGACAACGATCTGCCCGAGGATTTCAGCCGACTCACCATCTCTCAGCAGGCATCCATCACCGCCATCGAACAGATGCTTTCATATGCAGAGGAGAAATACGGGACAGAATTTACCTATGCCGGGTATATCCCTGCCGGGCCCATAGAAAAACAGCAGTTGCTTGCATATCCCGCATCCGGATTTATGTCAACCGACACCTTTACCATCACCAAAACAGCAGACGGATACGAGGATGATTATCTCAATGTTGCATGTAGAGATATGTTCGGGAAATACATTGCAGATAAGATATCTGAACTATTTCCCGACATTGAATGCCGGGTTTATCCGGAGATCACAGTCATCTCCCTGTCGGAAATTCCAGAGGATCCAAGCAGCTTTGACGGTCACACAGGCGGTCGCCTTACGATCTTCGTGAACGAAGAAACCTGCTCAGGGGATCAAATTCCGGCATTGCAAAGCGGCATCCAAACCCTGCTCAAAGGCCTCAGCCTTGACTGTTCCGGACGGATCGATCCGCTAAGTCCAGACAAATTCCCCGATCTCGACAAATTCAACTATACAGACTACCTGTCTGAAACATTTTATCCCTTTCAGTCCCCTATCCGCTAATTAACCTTTGAGATCCGCACCCTTTCCAGAAAATACGGCTTTGCCCTTTTGTTAAATGGGCAAAGCCGTTTTCTATACAAAAAACCGGGAATGACACGCTGTTGTGTCATTCCCGGTTTATTATTCCGAAAATGGGTCAATGCCATCCTCTGACAGCATCATTCATTTCATCATAGGAACTGTAAAATAGACTATCTGTTTCGATTCCCTGAGCCTGTTTCAGCAAAATATCGGCAACGATATTGCTGAATACCTTTGCGCCATCTTCTGAAAGATGGGTTTCATCATAGAAGGCTGTGCTGTCCGGCAATGCATCGATCTTGCCCTTGAGCAAATTGAAATCATAATACTGATAGCCATATTCTTCGCTGATCGACTGAAATTCAGCATACACCTGATCCATATCAAAATATCGATAATTACATGCATCTGCAAGCGGCATGACCATCAGGGTCACTTCTACTCCGTTTTCATTACACAGATCCAGGATCTTATGCAGCTGTTTCAGATTCTCTTCTCGTGGGGTAAAATAAGCCTGAAACTGTTGATAGGTCTGGTCAAATACATCGGGCGATGCTGTTACATCATTGGTTGGAACGGAAACAAAGCCTCTCGATTCCATATGTGCCTCCGATGATTCCTGCCCATTCCCCAAGGTCTTCCAGGTGTAGATCCCCCGATCCAACGCATCATAGTATACTCTCATATACTGTTTCATAGGTACATAGCGCAATACATAGCCGATACGCTCCCACAGATTTCCGATACGACCAATCGTATAAATGTCGCCCTCTGCCCCTTCTGTGCCGGGATCTCGAGTCAATGTATCATATGTAACATCAATAATAACACGCTTGATTGGGTTTCTGTCCATTTCCTTTTTGAGCATATAATAGCGTCCCGGAAGGGTCATAAGTGCACAGGATAAATTA
>JARHYV010000343.1 GCA_029258495.1 Faecousia sp.
CTGCCTACGATGCCGACGAACCGACTGGACAGCAATGATAGATCACCTTTGTACCACAAGCAAAGCGGTGCGTCATTTCCAAGTCTTGTGCGGAGCCTCTGGGGATAACCGGGAGAGATCCTTGTCAGAGGATAGCATCCCAGAGCGGCACCTCTGGCAAGGTAGTGGGAAAGGCGTTCCTGCTCTTCCATGAGGGTCAGGATCCGCATAGCGGGTTCTTTCCCATAGCCAAGAGCGGTCAGGTCGGAAATCTGAAGATCCCTGTGATCAAACACCCGTTTTGCCCCAGCAATCTGCCGAGCCAGTATCCGAAATTGGGCGATCGTAAGGGGTTTTCGCTCAGGATCGCCCAGATGAGATGCGAGCAGGAGGAAACCTTCCTCTAAACGGGTCAACGGAATCGCCTCTTTACAGGAGCAGGGGATTTTACGATATCCTCTGTCAACAAATTATCATCACCAAGGAGCATTGGCTTGATGGTGTAATGAGAGAACTTGGCAATTTCATCCAGTTTTGCCTTTTCAGGGAAGTTGCCCAGAATGTTCCATGCCTGTCCTTTGCGTTTGGCGCGGCCGGTTCTGCCGATCCGGTGGACATAGTATTCATTTTCCTCGGGGATATCGAAGTTGATCACGCAGTCTACATCATCCACATCGATCCCTCGGGATGCCACATCGGTTGCGACCAGGATCGGTAATTTGCCATTGCGGAAATGCTGCATGGTCTTTTCCCGCTGATTTTGCCGAATATCTCCATGCAGGCAGTCGCACATAAGTCCTGCCCGTTTGAATTCATCGGACAGCCGCTGGCACATATGCTTGGTATTGCAGAACACGATGACACGCTCAAAGCCCTGAGTCCGGATCAGGCGAAGGGCGGTCTCGGCCTTAGCCAGAGGAGAAACCGTAAGGGAAAACTGGTCGATATCCGGTCGGTCTTCTTTGCTTGGCTCAATGGTGATCTCTACCTCATCACGCTGATACATCCAGCTGACGGTCATGACTTCCTGAGAAATGGTTGCAGAAAACAGTCCCAAATTCTTGCGGTTTTTCACTTTTTCAATGATTTTTGTTACATCCTTGAAAAAACCCATGTCTAACATCCGGTCGGCCTCATCCAGAACAACGGTCTGGATCTTATCCAGCCGGATGGTCTTGCGGTTGTAATGATCCATCAGGCGGCCCGGGGTGGCAACAACGATCTGAGGCTTTCGCTCCAGCTGCTTGATCTGTGCGCCGATGCCGGAGCCGCCGTAGAGCACAGCGACCCGGATGTTTTTGAAGTAGGTCAACAGACCGCGCAGCTCGTCACCGATCTGGATCGCAAGCTCCCGTGTGGGGGCAAGGATCAGCCCCTGAACATGCTCGTTTTCAGCGTCGATATGTTCGATCATCGGGATGCCGAATGCAAAGGTCTTTCCGGTGCCGGTTGGGGCTTTTGCAATGACATCCTTCCACTGCATAAATTGGGGAATGGCCTCTGCCTGAATGCTTGTGGGGTAGCCGTATCCCTTTTTTTCCAAAGCTTTCAGCATGGCATCACTGAGTCCCAGCTGCTGAAAGGTAATGTTCGTATCAGTCATTCTATTTTTCCTTTTCCATATACTATTCGTGGCTATTCTATCAGTTTTTCTGAATATTTGCAACCATTTTGCAGGGAGTTTGGGTCAAACATCAAATTTAAGAAAACATAAGGGGATTTTCGTGGACAAACCGCCTAAAATGTGATATTGTAGTACGAAAAGTAAGATGGGAAAGGTGTGATAATTTTGCGGACGGATGTCATGGGTGTCACTTTTGATAATCTGACAAAAGCAGAATTCATCCAACGGGCGAAAAACATGCTCGACCAGTGCCGGAAGGGGTACTGTGTAACACCCAACGCCGAAATTGTTTATGAAGCGGTTCGGGATGCGGATTTCCGCGAATTGCTTAACGGAGCAAGCCTGGTGCTGCCGGACGGAGCAGGTGTTATTCTGGGGGCGAAAATTCTGGGCACTCCCATGAAGGAAAAGGTTGCGGGTATCGAGTTCGGAGAAGCGATCTGCACACTGCTGTCGGAACGGAAGGGGCGGCTGTATCTTCTCGGCAGCAAGCCCGGTGTTGCGGAGCTGGCAGGGGAGAAATTGAGCCGGAAATACCCCGGACTGGTCGTTTGCGGAACGGCGGACGGCTATTTCAAGGATGAGGCGGCTGTCATAGAGAAAATCAATGCGGCTGAACCGGATGTAGTTTTTGTATGCTTGGGAGCGCCAAAGCAGGAGAAATTTATCAAGACACACTTTGATGAGATCCATGCGGTGCTGATGATCGGTCTGGGCGGAAGTCTGGACGGATATGCCGGAATGGTTCAGCGCGCGCCTCAGTGGATGATCAATTTGAGTTTGGAATGGCTCTACCGGCTGCTGAAGGAACCCAAGCGTCTGGGCAGAATGATGCGTTTGCCGAAATTTGTTCTGATGTGTTACAAAGAAAAGCTTCGGAGGAAGAAAAATGGGTAAACTGATCGTAATAGAAGGAACCGACGGTTCCGGAAAATCCACCCAGTTCCGCAAGCTGACCGAGCGGATGGAACGCGAGAAAATCGAATTCCAGAGGATCGTGTTTCCACAGTATCAAGAGGAAAGCTCTGCCCTGATCCGCATGTATCTGGGTGGTGCGTTTGGGCATAAGCCATCCGATGTCAATGCATATGCAGCATCGTCCTTTTATGCTGTTGACCGATATGCCTCTTACAAAAAGGTC
>JARHYV010000312.1 GCA_029258495.1 Faecousia sp.
GAATGGTGTGACCGTTGCCAATGTCAACGGTAAACATTGCATTCGGCAGCGCATCGACAACGATGCCCTCAATTTCGATTACGTCGTCCTTTGCCAAGATTTTAACCTCCTTGGTTGTGACTGTTTACCTCCTGACTTAAATAAGCCAGGTCCTTGCGTAATTCGCTGTTGAGTACTTTGTCGCCGCCTCGAATCTTAGCAGCAACTCTGGTCTCAGCGCGAAGGACTTTCTTTACATGTTTGATTTTCTTCAGCTTGGGCTTTTCCAAGGAGCGATCCTTACCGTTGACTAACTCCACATACACACCATCTGTTCTGATTACATAGAACAGTTGACCGGAGTCTCTGCCCGCGGTGGAAGCCACTACATCCGAAATACATATATCAGGTTTGCCTGGTTCCATAATCAAAGCCCTTCGATGACGGTGAGTATTTCCGGCTCGCCGTCGGTGATGAGTACAGTATTTTCATAGTGGGCAGCCAACTTGCCATCGGCTGTGACGGTAGTCCAGCGATCCTTGAGTACCCGCACCTCATAGGTGCCGACGGTTACCATCGGCTCGACTGCGATCGTCATTCCCGGCAGCAGCCGGGGTCCACGCCCCGGAGCACCAAAATTCGGCACCTCGGGTTCTTCATGCAGCTGTGCACCAACGCCGTGACCTACGAAAGTGCGCACAACTGAAAAACCGTTAGACTCCACATGCTTCTGAACGGCGTGGGAGATGTCGGACACTCGCTGTCCGCGTTTTGCGTACTTGATCCCTTCAAAGAAGCTCTGGCGGGTCACATCGATGAGCCGCTGGGCTTCCTCAGAGATGGTTCCGCATGCAAAAGTAGCAGCACAATCGCCATGAAACCCCTTATAGTAGGCACCCACATCCACGCTTACGATGTCGCCGTCTTTCAACACATATTCACCGGGAATACCGTGAATGACAACCTCGTTCACACTGACGCATGCACTACCAGGGAAGCCGCCATAGCCGAGGAACGACGGTTTCGCGCCCTGGCTCACGATGAAATCGTGAACAGCTTTATCAATCTGCTTCGTCGTCACGCCGGGTCTTACCATTTCCCCTGCCAGAGCACGGGCTGCCGCGGTAATCTTACAAGCCTGACGCATGGACTGAAGCTCATGTTCATTTTTAATTGCGATCATACAGTTGCACCGATTTTTTCCAAGATCTCAGCTGTGATCTTCTTGATGGGCTGATTTCCCTCGATGGTGCGCAGGTTTCCACGCTTGGCGTAGAAGTCCTTCAGCACCT
>JARHYV010000275.1 GCA_029258495.1 Faecousia sp.
AACCCCGGAATCACCTTCCGATTCCGCAACCAGATCGGCGGCAATCGCTTCGAAACCGAGGAATACCGCTATGAAAACGGCATCAAGCAGTATCTGGAGGAAATGGTTGGTGACGACGCCTTTACCATGCCTGTTTTCTGGGAAACAGAGCGTCGGGGACGGGATGCCGAAAACCGCCCCGAGATGAAGCTGAAGATCACTGCATCCTTCTGCTTCTCCAAAAAATTCAGCCACACAGAGTTTTATCACAACTCCAGCTGGCTGGAATACGGCGGCAGCCCGGACAAAGCAGTCCGCTCTGCCTTCACCGCCGCTTTTGACAAATACCTGAAAGACAACAACAAATACACAAAGACGGAGAGCAAGATCATTTTTCAGGATATTCTGGACTCACTGGTCATCATCACCAACTGCTTCTCTACCATCGGCTGCTTTGAGAACCAGACCAAAAAAAGCGTAAACTCCAAATTCACTCAGGATGCAATGACCGCTTTTCTGAAAGAACAGCTACAGGTCTGGTTCTTGGAAAACAAGCAGGATGCCGACAAAGCCGCCGAGCAGATCCTTGTGAACAAGCGAGCTAGAGAGTCTGCCGAAAAAACCAAATCCAGCGTCAAGAAGAAGCTGTCCGGCTCTGTGGACATCGCAAACCGTGTCCAGAAATTTGTGGACTGCCGCAGCAAGGATACCTCCATGCGGGAGCTGTATATCGTCGAGGGTGATTCTGCATTGGGCTCTGTCAAGCTGTCCCGTGACTCTGAATTTCAGGGTATCATGCCCATCCGCGGCAAGATCCTGAACTGTCTGAAGGCAGACTATCACAAGATCTTCGCCTCTCCCATCATCACCGATCTGATGAAGGTTCTGGGCTGCGGCGTGGAAATCCAAGGCAAAAAAGCCAAGGAGCTTTCCTCCTTTGATCTGGGCAACCTGCGCTGGAACAAGGTCGTGATCTGTACCGATGCCGACGTGGACGGTTTCCAGATCCGCACCCTTGTGCTCACCATGCTGTACCGGCTGTGCCCCACCCTGATCCGCAACGGGTATGTCTTCATTGCGGAATCTCCCCTGTTTGAGATCAGCTGCAAGGATCAGACCTGGTTTGCCTATAACGAGCAGGAGAAGGTGGACATTCTGAAAAAGCTGGAAGGGAAAAAGGTCACCATTCAGCGCTCCAAAGGTCTTGGTGAGAACGATCCCGAGATGATGTGGATGACCACCATGAACCCCGAGACCCGCCGGCTGATCAAGGTCATGCCCGAGGATGCCGAGCGCACTTCCCACTATTTCGACATTCTTCTGGGTGATAATCTGCCGGAACGGAAGAATTTTATTGCTGAAAACGGCGCCAGATATCTGGAACTGGCGGACATTTCGTAAAGGAAACAGATTATGGCAAAGAAGAAACAAGAATCCGATCGTAAGAAAAAAATCTCTACCGAAGGGATCATGGGACTGGTTGGCTCCACCATCGAGCAGCCCATTTCCGAGACCCTCGAGATCAACTATATGCCCTACGCCATGAGCGTCATCGTATCCCGTGCGATCCCCGAGATCGACGGGTTCAAGCCTTCTCACCGAAAGCTGCTGTACACCATGTACAAGATGAACCTGCTCAACGGCAGCCGTACCAAGTCTGCAAACATCGTCGGACAGACCATGCGCCTGAACCCCCATGGTGATGCGGCCATCTACGAAACCATGGTGCGTCTGGCCCGCGGCAACGAGACCCTGCTGCACCCGTTTGTGGACTCTAAGGGCAACTTCGGTAAGGTCTATTCCCGGGATATGGCATATGCTGCGTCCCGTTATACCGAGGCCAAGCTGGAACCCATTTGCAGCGAGCTGTTCCGCGACATCGACTCTGATACGGTGGACATGGTAGACAACTATGATGCCACCATGAAAGAGCCTTCCCTACTGCCTACCTCCTATCCCAATGTACTGGTTTCTGCCAATCAGGGCATCGCCGTCGGTATGGCAAGCAACATCTGCTCGTTCAATCTGGCAGAAGTCTGCAAGACCACCATCGCACTGATCCAGAACCCCGAGCATGATATTCTGGAAACCATGCCCGGCCCGGATTTCTCCACCGGTGCAGAGCTGCTGTACGACGAGGCACAGGTTCGGGAGATCTACTCCACCGGCCGTGGCAGTTTCCGGCTGCGCTCCAAATGGCGATACCTGAAAGAGGGCAACCTCATCGAGATCTATGAGATCCCCTATTCCACCTCCACTGAGGTCATTATGGACAAGGTGGCGGATCTGATCAAGGCCGGAAAGATCAAAGAGATCGCCGATATGCGTGACGAAACCGATCTGGGCGGTCTGAAACTGACCATCGACCTCAAGCGCGGTGCTGACCCGGACAAGCTCATGGCAAAGCTCTTCCGCATGACTCCGCTGCAGGACAGCTTTGCCTGCAACTTCAACATCCTCATCGCCGGAATGCCCAGAGTGATGGGAGTCGGCGAAATTCTGGAAGAATGGACTGCATGGCGTACCGAATGTGTGCGTCGGCGCATCTACTTCCAGGTGCAGAAGAAAACCGATCGGCTGCATCTGCTCAAGGGTCTGGAACGGATCCTTCTGGATATCGACAAAGCCGTTGATATCATCCGCAAGACCGAATTGGAAAGCGAGGTCGTTCCCAATCTGATGATCGGTTTCGGCATCGACGAGATCCAAGCAAACTATGTGGCAGAGATCAAGCTGCGCAACATCAACCGGGAATACATTCTCAAGCAGACCCGTGCCATCGAGGAACTGGAGGATGAGATCGAGGAGCTGCAGGCTACACTGAAAAGCACCCGGCGTCTGCAGAAGGTCATCATCGGTGAACTGGAGCAGGTCATCAAGAAATACGGTCAGCCGAGAAAGACCACCCTTGTCTACCAGACCGCCGAAGACAGCGTATCCGTTGACGAGGAAGAGGAGATCCCCGATTATCCCGTGCATCTGTTCGTTTCCAAGCAGGGTTATCTGAAAAAGATCACGCCTCAGAGCCTGCGCATGTCCGGCGACCAGAAATTCAAGGAAGGCGACAGCCTGAGCTTTACCGTAGAAACCACCAATCGTGCCGAGCTTTTGGTCTTTACCGATCAGTTCCAGTGCTACAAGACACGGCTGTCTGATTTCGAGGATACCAAAGCCTCTGTGCTTGGCGACTATCTTGCCACCAAACTGGATATGGAGCAGGGTGAAAATGTGGTCAGTGTCGTTCTCCCCGGGGATTACAGCGGTTTCGTTCTGTTTTTCTTTGAAAACGGCAAGGTTGCCAAGGTTCCTCTGAGTGCCTACGAAACTAAGACCAACCGCAAAAAGCTCACCGGTGCCTATTCCGACAAGAGCCCCCTGCGTACCATTCTGTCTCTGGAGGCAGACACCCAGCTGGTGGCCTACTCCTCCGACAACAGGGCTTTGATCTTCTCCACAGCTCTGCTGATGCCCAAGGCAACCCGTTCCACCATTGGTGTCAGCTTGATGTCCCTTCGCAA
>JARHYV010000014.1 GCA_029258495.1 Faecousia sp.
TGGGGTGCCATGATCGGATCCCTGCTGCTGACCACCGCCGTTCTGGAGGTTCCCTTCCTTGCCAATGCATTCGGCTTTACCCCCATCAGCTGGACAGAATACGGCATTGCAATGCTGTTGGCCGTTCTGGTCATCCCCATTGTCGAGATCGTAAAATTCTTCCAGCGCAGAGCCGCAAAATAAACCGCCAAAACACGCACCCTCTCCGGGATCGGAGAGGGTGTCTTTTTATGGTTTTTCTGCACAAAAACAATGGGGTATTCTCTGTGACATTTTACACCATAATTCATTCATTTTTTTATTGATAATTTCCCCTGCCTATTGTATAAATATAGCAACAAAAATAGAAAGGATGATCCTATGAGAAAAAGAATCTCCCAAACTCTTTTAATCGGATTATTGCTTGCAGCTACCTTGTTTTCTACATTTGGCATGAGCCTTGCCGTCCATGCTGAATCTGCAGAAACCCCTGTGGCTGAGGCAAGTGCAGATAAAGACTTCTACTACTTATCTGAGATCCCCTATGAAAAGAAACAATCCTATGCCCGCTACGACCGGATCCGCAATGACAGCAGTGCCAGCGGTGATGGCATCCGGCTGAAGATCGACGGTCTTACAGTGGCATTCAGCCGCGGTGTAGGCGCTCACGCAGAATCCTGCGTGGTCTATGACATCAGCCAGTATTCCAATGTCCAGTCGCGGTTTTATGCCTATGTGGGCGTGGATGCCCGTCAGGAAGGCAACGGCGACGGTGTTCAGATCACCGTGTCCGTTTCCGATGACGGCAGCACTTGGGAGCCGCTGAAAAAGACCGGCCAAATAAAGGGCGACAGCAATGCTGTCCTTGTAGATGTCATGGTGACCGGGAAAAAATACCTCAAGCTGTATGCCGATCCCCTGACATACAATGGCTCAGACCACGCCGTCTATGCCGATGCCCGGCTGATGAAACCCACCTATGACCCCAGCGTGGAAGACAATGTCCCCTTCAAGACCCTTGCCGCCTATGACCAGATCCTCGCTGCCAACACCATCGAGGACAATCTTGCAAATCATGTCCACACCATTTACGAGCGGGAATTTGTAAACCGCGTGGGCTACCACAACCTCAAGCTCATCTATAAGCATCAAGAGTATGTGGAGGCCATCGAGTTCCTGCGCAATGACCCCACAGCCCTTGCCTATTTTATTGAGGGCGGTCGTCTGGCCAGACTCAAAGGCACCAATCCCTATGCCACCTTAGAGGCCTTCGCCAAGATCTACAATGCCCACAAGGAAAAGATGACCGATCCTGCCGAAGATTACTTCTACCTGCGATTGGCCATCAGCACCGCATGTGCCTTTAACTATCCGGCAAACCTCCGTTTCTGGACGGAGCCGAGCAAGGTCAATGACCCGGTGAGCCGATTTGACACCTATGTGGAGTTTTCCAAGCCCGGCGGATATATGGATCTTGCAGGCGACGGCAACGCACACAACAAATGGTCAGGTCAGGAATTCCGGAGTCTTCCGGTTCCCATGATGCGCTGGGTCGTTGATGCCCGTATGAACGATGACGAATTTAAATGGTTTGCAGACTATGCTCTGGAAAAAAAGAAGGCCGGAATAAACTTTCTGGATGCCTATATGTACATTGAATACGATCACAGTCTGTCTATGAACTACGCAGATCCCCAGTATTATGCACCGGAAAATCGGGAAAAGTGGAACAAAATTTACAATTTTGAACCCTATTTCAGTGACTACGGCGACAAGGTCTGCCGCCTGTGGATCGTGTTTGCAGAAGGCGCCGTATGCGGCGGCCTTGCAAAGACCTACGCAAATCTGGCCGAAATCTTCGGCCGTCCTTCTATCGTTGTCGGTCAGCCCGGACATGCCGCCACGATGACATGGCAGTATTCCCCCAATCAGGGCCGCTATATCTGGACGATCCAGAACGATGTATCCGGCTGGACAAAATCCAACAGTGAATTTGGTGACTTTATGTTGGGCTGGGGCACATCCGCCTATGCAGCCCCCCATTCCTTCCGCGCCACCTACACACTGCTTGCATACGATGCCGTTGCCGACTATGCAAACTATGTCAAGGCAAACCAGTGCGTTCTGCTTGCAAACAGCTATCAGGATGCAGCCGACAAGGAGACCCTCTACCGCAAAGCGCTGGATTATCAGAGCTTTAATCTGGATGCATGGGATGGCCTGACCACACTCCGGCTCCAGAACGACAGCCTGACAGCTCAGGATTATCTGAAGTTCGCTCAGGAGATCATGAATGGTCTGACCTATTATCCCAGACCCATGGATGATCTGCTCCACGCCATCAAGTCCAAGATCAAAGATCCTTCCCTGATTGCGGAATTCGACCTACTGCGGGTAGAGGCACTGAAAAAAGCAGAAAACGCAACAGACAGCGAAAGCAGACAGCCGGATCCCTGCCGGATCATCGCAAAGGATCTGCTGAATACCAATACCACTTACCTTGCCTCCTTCTCCTTCGACGGAGAAAAGCCCGGTACCATCGTCATCGACGACTCCTATAAGGAATCCGACATCCGTGTCCGGTACAGTCTGGATGGCGGCAACAAGTGGGAGACCACCTCTGACCACGAGATCGTCCTGACCCCGGAGCAGCTGGCAAGCCTGACCGCCGAAAACGATATTCAGGTCGGTCTGGTCGGTGTGAGCTATGTCTATACCATCGACCTTGTAGACTCCAAGATCCCGTCCAAAAACGGTGTGTGGCTGAACGACTACGAAAATCTGTTTGTAGGTGCCACCCAGAATTTGGAATTCTGCACCACCGACGGTGATAACTGGTGCAGCTATGTTCCCGGGCTTGACTCCTCTACCCGTTTCCCCGGAGATATCACTGTCAAGCTGCGCTACAAATACCACGACCGTACCATCGGAAGTCCCATCGAAACCTTTACATTCCATCAGAATATGGACACCCCGGAAAAGACCTATCTCCCGCTGCAGAATGTGAAGTTCGTATCCTGTTCTTCTCAGAACAGCAACCGAGAGGCCGGCCCCCATCTCATCGACGGGAACATCAACACCGTTTGGCACTCCAATTATAACATTGTTGATAACAAGGAATACATCGTGGAATTCCCGCATCCCCGTCATATCTCGGCTCTTGAGTACTTCCCCCATGCCGCAAACGGCCGGTGGAGAGATGTCGAGATCTTTGTCAGCATGGA
>JARHYV010000252.1 GCA_029258495.1 Faecousia sp.
GGCAACATCGATGTCCTGAATAGACTTCTTATTGTAGTTCATGATGATTCCTCCAAATTATTGGGGATTATCCCCGCATTTTTCCAAAATCCTGCAAACCAGGGAAATCCAGCTGCCGAAGTGCTTCGTACACGGTGATCGCGACGCTGTTGCTCAGGTTCAGGCTGCGGGCTTCTGCACGCATAGGAAGGCGGATGCAGTGGTCTTCGTGTGCGGAAAGGAATTCCTCGGGCAGACCCTTGGTTTCCTTGCCGAAAAAGAGATAGCATTCGTCCTCGAACTGTGCCTGGGTGTAGGATCTGGGGGCTTTTGTGGAAAGACACCACATCTGTTTGACATCGTTCTTTGCGAAAAAGTCGTCCAAATTCTCGTAATCCCGAACATCTACCAAGTGCCAGTAATCCAAACCGGCACGGCGCACAGCCTTCTCTGAGATATCAAAGCCCAGAGGGCGGATCAGGTGAAGTCTGGAATTGGTAGCGGCACAAGTCCGGGCGATATTTCCACAGTTTTGTGGAATCTCCGGTTCCACCAACACAATATTCAGCACCTCTGAGCACCTCGAAAAAAATGAAATTTTACAGCGAAAAATCCGTAGTTCGCTTGCCCTCCTATTGTATGCCAAATAGTTCCTAAAATCAATCCAAAAATACGGATTTTTTCGAATATTACATACTTTTCACATAAAATATAGGCGTGTGTACATAAATTTGGTCAAAATGTCATTTGGTATTTTTCTATGTATCAAAAATGAATACAGTATTTTGTGCAAATCGTACAGAACCTCCTGAAAAATTGGAAAAGTATAGAACAACTGCTGCAAAAAGCCGCCTCAGTTTCGAGGCGGCTTTGCATATTTAACCAACTTTGATCTGCTCAACGGTGATGTGGGGAAGACCGTTATAGTCAGCCACATCCTCGATATAATTGTACTCGAAGGAAACCTTGTCCCCGACCTCGGCAAGGGCTTTTCCCTCTGCCTTGGAGTAGGTCAGCTGAATGGAGGTTTCTTCATCGTAGTGGTCATCACCTTCGGTGATGGACACGCGGCAGCTCTGACCGTCCACATATTCTACGGTACCCGTCAGGGAGGAGCTGTACAGATCCAGTGTGGGCAGAGTAGGGCCGGAATTGGAGCCGCATCCGGCAAAAAGGGTCATGACCGTTGCAGCGATCAATAAAATCGAGATCATGGATTTACGCATTGTGTTTCACCTCAAAAATAAACTGTGTATATGATAAATTGTTTTCCCTGAAAAAGCAAGGTTTAAGTTATTAATTGTGTGAAATCACGCAAAAATATGGATTCAGACTAGGAAACGGCACATGCCTGTGATATAATATCACATAATACCCATTATATTGGAGGATCAAACATGAAAGAAATCTTTTTGCTGAAACTTGGCGAGGTGGTTCTCAAGGGAGCCAACAAGCGTCAGTTTGAAAGCAAGCTCCGAGCCAATGTCCGCCGCCGGATGAAGCCCTTCGGAGAATTTGATGTGTATATCATGCAGTCAACCGTCTATGTGGAGCCGATGAATGAAGAGGCGGATGTAGACGGCGCGTGGGAAGCATGCAAGAGTATCTTTGGCGTGGTGCGCCTGTGCCGCTGCCGTCCCTGCGAAAAGGATCTGGATGCGGTGTTTCAGACCATCGAGGAATACTTGGGAGCCGATCTGGACTGCGCCAAGAGCTTTAAGGTGGAGTCCAAGCGTTCGGACAAAGCCTTCCCCATGACATCTATTGCGATCTCTCAGGAGATCGGCGGCCGTCTGGCTGAGGCACACCCGGACTGCGAGGTGGATGTGCATGATCCGGATTACACCGTCTATGTGGAGATCCGGGATCTGGCAGCTTATGTCCACGGCCCTGCGGAACCCGGTGCAGGCGGCCTGCCCACCGGTGTCGGCGGCAGAGCGATGTGCCTGCTCTCCGGCGGCATCGACTCTCCGGTTGCAGCCTATATGATGGCAAAGCGAGCATGGAGATCGAGTCTGTGCATTTCTTCTCTTACCCGTACACCTCTCAGCTGGCAAAGGACAAGGTTCTGGAGCTTGCAAGACTTGTGACCCGGTATTCCGGACGCATGACGGTGAATGTGGTCAGCTTTACGGAGATCCAAGAGGCGATCCGTGACAACTGCCCGGAGGAGTTCTTTACCCTGATCATGCGTCGGTTCATGATGGAGATCTCTCAGCGCATCGCCAAGGAAGATGGCTGCGGCGCTCTGATCACCGGTGAAAATCTGGGGCAGGTCGCAAGCCAGACCATGGAGGCAATGACTGTCACCGGAGCTGTGGTGGACATTCCCATCTTTATGCCCCTGGTGGGCATGGATAAGGAAGAGATCGTATCCATCGCCCGTAAGATCGGCACATTGGATACGGCGATCCTTCCCTATGAAGACTGCTGTACCGTCTTTACTCCCAGACATCCCAAGACAAAGCCTTCTCTGGGACAGGTGCTCCATGCAGAGCGGAAACTGGATCGGGAAGCTTTGATCCGGCGCGCACTGGAGACCGTGGAAAAGATCGGAGTGAAGTATGATGAAACAGAGCCTTTCTGCTGAGCTGCTGCGAAGACTTGCCGGAAAGCGGCTGGCAACGGCTGAGAGCCTGACAGGCGGTGGCATCGGCAGCGCGATGACCGCAGTTCCGGGAGCATCGGCGGTATATGCCGGCGGCATCATCAGCTATACCAATCAGGTCAAGCACGAGCTGCTCGGGGTTCCTCAGCAGATGTTGGAGGAGCTTGGAGCGGTATCGGCACCTGTGGCAAAGGCGATGGCAGAGGGCGCGATGTCTGCGCTGAAGGCAGATGCTGCGGTTTCTGTCACGGGTCTTGCAGGCCCTGATGCAGATGCTTTCGGGCACAGTGTCGGCACAGTGTTCATTGGCTATGCCGACAGGCGGGGAGCATTCGCTCAGGAATATCATTTCGACGGCTCCCGTCAGGAGATCCGTCAGCAGACCATTGATGCGGCACTTCGGTTGGTTCTGGATCAGAATTGAATAAAAAATTTCCGATATCCGTTTGGGATATCGGAAATTTTTGTATATCAGGGGAAATGCGTTTAGGTGGGATCGTAGTTGACCACAACATCACGATCGACCATAGACGCTACGGATTCGGTAGTGACCTTAGTACCGAAGGCGTTCAGCTGGATCAGACGGTAGCAGTCTGTCAGGGGGCTTACATCGGTAAGCTCCGGATTGTAATCCAGATAAACATAGTTCAGATAGCTCAGACCGCGCAGCGCACTGATGTCTGTGATTTGGTTGTAGTCCGCGATCAGCCGCACCAAGCTGCTGTCACCGCCCAGATCGGGCAGGGATGTGATCTGGTTGTGAGAGATGTTCAACTCTGAGAGCATGCTCAGACCGCTGATCCCATTCAGGCTGGTGATCTGGTTGTTGGAAACATCCAGAGTTTCCAGCTCCGTGCTATTGGATAGTGCATCCACATTTGTCAGTGCATTGTGAGCAGCGGAAAGGGACACCAGAGACGGGAGTTCAGCAACGGTACTCAAATCTGTCAGGCTGTTGCCGGAAACATTTAGCGTGGTCAGCTCCTGACAGGCGGAAAGCCCTGAAATAGAGGTCAATGCGTTGTTGGCAAGATTCAGCTCGGTCAACACAGAGAGATGTGCAAGAGCAGAAACATCGCTCACGGCATTGTCAGACAGATTTACCCGCTCCAAAAGCCCCATGCTCTCAAGGGCACTGATGTCACCGATCGCATTGTTGGAAAGATCCAATTCGGTGAGTTCCTTCAGTCCTGCAAGGTCGGAGATCGAAGAAATGCTGCAATTCGAAAGCGTCAGCTTTTGAAGTTTGGTCATGTTCTTGAGTGCAGACAAAGAGGAAAGGGTGGAATCCGTAACGATCAGTTCCTGCAGCCCGGTCATTCCGGAGAGAACACCCGGGTCTGCAAAATCTATACCGTTGATCTCCAGCTTTTTCAGTGCAATGAAGTGCTTGAGATCAGCTAGGGTTTCAGCGTTTTCGGGAACAGTCATCTCGGTGATGCTCCACAGATCCTTGGTGCTGATCACGGCCCCGTCAGCAAGCATCAAGGTCTGGCGGACATAGGCGTCGATTGCGGGATCCTGCAGGGTGACATCCTCGACCACACCGCCGATCGTATAATTGAAAATAGCGACCGGACTGACCAGTCCGTTTTCTGCGATGGAGAGTGCATAGACCTTTGTTTCTCCGCCTTCCAGTGTGATAACACCGCTGCTGGGCTGAGAGGCTAGGGTAGGATAACTGCCGTCTGTGGAAACATAGAGCGTTCCGTTTCCGGAGGTCAGATGCAGGGTAATATACTCGGAATAGAATCCGGAGGGCTGATCAACGGTAGGAGCGGCAGGACGCATGGAATCCAGCTCCGCTTTGATCGCCGGGTCGGCGATATTCTCAAGCATGGTGACGGCATCGAGCAGCTTGTCCTGCTCCACAAAGGTCTGGCAGAGTGCGATGTACAGATCGGCGGTGCCACCGTCTGCGATAGCATTGGTCAAGGTTGCCTCTGCCTTGGTGTAGTTGCCGGCGGACTTATAGATCTTAGCCAGCTCAATGGCAACATCTTCGTCCTTATCCGATAGCTTGTAGCTCAGGTTATAAAACCAAGTAGCGGTGCTGAAATGACCATCCTTGGCACTGTTGCGGGCTTGGGCGTTCAGAAAGTCCTGAACGGTGGAACGGTCATAGACCAACATATACCAGAATGCGCTGCCGATGAGTAAAACAACGAGCAGCAATGGTATGATCCATTTCATAAGTCGTTTCATGAGAATAGCTCCATTTCAGGGAATAGTATAGACGCATTATACTAAATTACGGGAAAAATGTCAAGAAGTGCGATTGAAATAGGGGGCTTTTTGTGCAGAAAACACCATATTTTGCGGAGAGAATTCGATAAAATAACATCCGGAGGTGAATTTCATGAGGAAACA